>NZ_MLQM01000012.1:0-53139 GCF_001854525.1 Mycobacterium talmoniae | reverse complement strand
TGGCAGGCGCAGTGGAATCAGGCGATGGAGGAGTTGGTGCGCGCGTATGCGGCGATGGCGGGCACCCATGAGTCCAACACGTTGGCCATGCTTGCTCGGGATAACGCCGAAGCCGCCAAATGGGGCTGATTCTGGCCGGTTAGCGGATCGAGTCTGCGTCTACGGCATCGAGTCTGCAGTGGGGGCGCCGAAACTGCAGTGGGGGCGCCGAGTCTGCAGTGGGGGCGCCGAAACTGCGCCTACGGCAGCGAGTCTGTAACCAGGCCGTCTTCGCGGCCGAAATCACGGCCTGAGTACAGACTCGATGCCCTCAGCGCAGGCTCGATGCCCTGAGTACAGACTCGATGCCCTGAGTACAGGCTCGATGCCCTGAGTACAGTCTCGATGCCTCCACCGCAGACTCGATGCCCCCACCGCAGTCTCGGCGCCCTGAGCGCAGGCTCGACGCCGCAGACACAGTCTCGATGCCGTCACCGCAGGCTCGACACCCGCGACGGCGACGCCCCCAACCTCAGGGCTCCAGCACGATCGAGCCGACCGTCTTGCGGGCTTGCAGATCGCGGTGCGCCTGCACGGCGTCGGCCAGCGGGTAGCGCTGGCCGACCGTGACGCTGATCGCGCCGTCGGCCACCGCATCGAGTACTTCGCCTGCCCGCCAGTTGAACTCGTCGGCGCTCTGAATGAAATGGGTCAGCGACGGCCGGGTCAGATACACCGATCCGGCCGCGTTGAGGCGCTGCGGGTCGACGGGCGGCACCGGCCCGCTCGCCGCGCCGAACAGCGCCAGGGTGCCGCGCACGGCCAAGCTAGCCAGGCTGGCGTCGAACGTGGTGGCGCCCACCCCGTCGTAGACCGCCGCCACCCCGACACCGTCGCTGAGGTCGCGGACCTTGGCGGCGAACTCGGCGGGGTCGTCGCCGGGGTAGTCGAGGACGGCGACGGCGCCGGCCTGCCGCGATAGCTCCGCCTTCGCCGGGGTGGACGCCGTGGTGATCACCCGCGCACCCAGCGACGTCGCCCACTGGGTCAGCAGCAGCCCGACACCGCCCGCGCCGGCGTGCACCAGCAACGTGTCCCGCGGCTGCACCGGATACACCGACTTGACCAGGTAGTGGGTGGTCATCCCCTTGAGCAGCACGGCGGCGGCCGCCGCGGAATCCACCCCGTCGGGCACAAACGCGACGAAATCGGCGGGCGCGGTGCAGAATTCCGCATACGCGCCGGCGGCGCTGGCGGTGACCACCCGGTCACCCACGTTGAGCGCGGCCACATTGTCGCCGACCGCGGCCACCGTGCCGCACACTTCCGTGCCGACCACAAACGGTAAGTCCCGGGCGTACAGCCCGGACCGAAAGTAGGTGTCGATGAAGTTGATGCCGATGACGTCGGCCTTGATCAGCACCTCACCGGCCGCGGGGGTGGGCTGCGGCACTGTCACATAGCTCAGGACATCCGGACCGCCGTGCTCGGTGACTTGGATAGCGTGCATGCTGACCAATTTAGAGGGCTGGCCGTCGCCGCGCGTGACGGCGTCGCGGCGGATCAATATCATCGCCGGGTATGAAGCTGGCCCGGCCGGACGCGTTTCACCCTCGGATCGTGCTCGCCGGGTGCGCCCGGTCGCCCGAGGGCGACCCCGACGACGCCGGACTGGTCGGCGGGCTGCGCAAGCGCGGCCTGCACGCACGGTGGCGATCCTGGGACGACCCCGAGGTCCGCGACGCCGACCTGGTGATCGTGCGGGCCGTCGCGGACTACCGGGACCGGCTGGCCGAATTCTTGGCCTGGACGCGGCGGGTCCCCCACCTGCTGAACAACCGCGACGTCATCGCCTGGAACGCCGACCACCACTATCTGCGGGACCTGGATTGGGCCGGGGTCCCCACCCTGGCGCCCCGACGCGCAGCCCATGACGCGGCCCACCCGCCGGCGACCGCGCTGGTGTTCCTCGGCGGTGCCCCGTCGCACGCCTTCCACCCGACGACCGAACTCGCCGTCGACGAACCGGATTTCGAACTATGGGAGGTGGGCCACGCCGCGCTGCGCGCGGTGGCCGCCCGGTTCGGCATCCGGCCCGCCGAGCTGCTGTATGCCCGCGCCGACGTGGTCGGGGACGTCGGCGAGGTACGGTTGGCCGGCCTGGATCTGGTGGCGCCGACGCTGGGCTGGGGCACGCTGGACCCGGGCACCCGGGAGCTGCAGCAGCGCGAGTTCGCGCTGGCCGTCGAAGCGGCGTTATACCGGCTCGGGCTGGACCCGTTCTCGCATCGACGCCCATAGCGCGGCGGTGGCCGCGGTGCACAACGCCGCCCCGGCGACGTGGGTGGCCACCAGCGCGGCCGGCACCCCGGTGAAGAACTGCACGATGCCGACCAGGCCCTGGCCGCACACCAGCACGATCAGCACCCCCAGCCGCAGCAGCACCGGCCGGGTCGCCTGCACGGCCAGCAGCCCGAAACCCAGCCCCACCAGCAGCGCCAGAAAACCGACCAGCAGCGACGAATGCAGGTGGGCCAGCGTGGTGATCTCGACCTTCAGCCGGGGCACCGGGCGGTCGGCGCTTTTGTCGCCGGCGTGCGGGCCCGCGGCGGTGACCAGGGTGCCGGTCACCAACGTCGCGGCCAGGGTCACCGCGCTCAGCGCCGTCAGCGCCCGCAGCGGCGCCGGGGCCCGCCGGCGCACCACCCCGTCGTCGGGTTCACCGACCTTGACGTAGAGCAGCACCGCCAGCCACACCATCGCCATCGACACCAGCAGATGCAACGCCACCGTCCACCACAGCAACCCGGTGCGCACGGTGATGCCGCCCAATACGGCCTGCACCACCGTCGAGGCCGGCATCAGCCAGGCGTAGACCAGCACCTCGCGGCGCCGCCGGGCCCGGGTGACGGCCAGCACCGCGGCCGCGGCGGCGATCAACACCGCGAAGGTGACCATCCGGTTGCCGAACTCCACGGCCTGGTGCAGGTGCGGCACCTCGGCGACCCGCACCGGGGTGTAGCTGCCCGGAAAGCACTGCGGCCAGGTCGGGCAGCCCAACCCCGAGGCGGTGACCCGGACGATCGCACCGGTGAACGCGATACCGCCCTGGGTCAAAATGACGGCCGCCGCGATCAGGCGTTGGGCCCGCAGGCCGGGCAGGGGCAGCAGGTCCACCAGCCGCAGCAGGAACCGTCCGACAGGCACCGCCCGATGGTAAGCCACCAGGAACTACACGCTGTAGTAGGGGTCTGGGCCTGGGTTTCCGCCGAGATGGCAACCACGCAGGAAAAGACCGAGTACAGGCCTGCGTGAGGTCAATCTCGCGGGCGGTCGGGCTCAGGTGAACCGGAACCAGCGCAGCGCGCCCACCGCGGCCAGGCCGCCCCACACCACCAACACTGCGAAGCCGAACCAGTCGACCGACAGCGTCATCGCCTGGGACAACGCCTCGGTGAGCGCGCCCGACGGGGTCAGCCGCGCGACCCAGCGCACCGCCGCGGGGATGGTGTCGTTCTCCAGGGTCAGCGCACCGAGTCCGGCGAACACGAACCACAACAGGTTTGCGACGGCCAGCACGATCTCGGCGCGCAGCGTGCCGCCGAGCAGCAACCCCAGCGCGGCGAAACCGGCGGTGCCCAGCGCGATCACCACCGCGCCCAGCAGCAGCCCCACCGGCGCCGGTCGCCAGCCCAGCGCAAATCCGATGGCGCCCAGCAGGATTGACTGCAACGCCACCACCGCCACCACCGCCAGCGACTTGCCGACGATGACCCCCCACACCGGTAGCGCGGTGGCGCCCAGCCGTTTCAGCGCGCCGTAGCGGCGGTCGAACGCGACCGCGATGGCCTGCCCGGTGAACGCGGTGGAGATCACCGCCAGCGCCATGATGGCCGGTACGAAGATGGCCACTCGCGGACCCTCGCCGAAGGAGCCCAGCGGCAGCAGCGTCAACCCCACCAGCAGCGTGATCGGGATGAACATCGTCAGCAGCAGCTGTTCCCCGTTGCGCAGCAGCAGCTTCAACTCCAGCCCGAACTGCGCGGTCAGCATCCGCGCCACCGTATTGGGCCGCGGGTCCGGGGCGAAGGTGCCCGCCGGGAAATGCGGGGCGGTCATGGTCGTAACTCCCTGCCGGTCAGGTCCAAGAACACGTCCTCGAGGCTGCGTTGCTCGACCCGCAGATCGGTGGCCAGCACGTCGAGCTGGGCGCACCACGCCGTGACCGTGGCCAGCACCTGCGGGTCGACGGCACCCTCGACCAGATATTCGCCCGGGGCCACCTCGCTGGCGCGGTAGTTCTCCGGCAGCGCCGACACCAGCAGGGACAGGTCCAGGCGGCGGGGGGCGGTGAAGCGCAACTGGTCCTTGGCGCCGGTGCGGGTCAGCTCCGCCGGGGTGCCCGCCGCCACCGTCACCCCGTGGTCGATGATCACCAGCCGGTCGGCGAGTTCCTCGGCCTCCTTGAGGTGGTGGGTGGTCAACACCACGGTGACGCCGTCGCGGCGCAACGCGTCGATGAGCTCCCACACCAGCACCCGGGCGTGCGCGTCCATCCCGGCGGTGGGCTCGTCGAGGAACACCAGTTCGGGTCGGCCGACCAGCGCGCAGGCCAGCGCCAGCCGCTGCTGTTGCCCGCCGGACAACCGCCGGTAGGTGGTGCGGGCGGCCTCGGTGAGACCCAACGTTTCCAGCAGCCACTGCGGGTCCAGCGGGTCCGCCGAATAGGCGGCGACCAGGTTGAGCATCTCGCCGGCCCGCGCGGCCGGGTACCCGCCGCCGCCCTGCAGCATCACCCCGATCCGCGGCCGCAGCCGGGCGTTGTCGGTGATCGGATCCAGCCCCAGCACCTCGATGCTGCCGGCGTCGGGGCGCACAAAGCCCTCGCACATCTCGACGGTGGTGGTCTTGCCGGCCCCGTTTGGCCCCAGCAGCGCCAGCACCTCGGCGCGCTGCACCTCCAGATCCAGGTCGGCGACCGCCTGGGTGGCCGACGGGCCCGTCCCGTACCGTTTGGACACCCCGCGCAACCGCACGGGGACTTCGGCCGACGAGTTCACGGGGAATCAGCGTAAGCGCCCGGCAGCACGGTGGGCGGCTGGGTCGGGGCCGGGGTGGCCGCGGTGGGCGTGCTATCGGCCAACTCGGCCGGCTCGGCCGGCGCCGGCGCGGCCGAATCTGCCGGCAGCTGGCGCCAGGGCAGCCAGGCGTAGGTCACCGCGATGAGCAGCGCCACGATGATGGTGCTGGCCAGGGTGGCGTCCAGGATCTGAAACAGCGCGAAGCGATCACCGTTGGCGGTCGGCCCGAACACCCCGACGATGAACGTCACCGCGATCGCCGCGATCCGGAACCCGGGCCGGGTGGCCCAGGCCGCCAACGGGATGATCGCCCACAGCAGATACCACGGCTGCACCACCGGAAACAGCAGCACCGTCACCCCCAGCGCGACGCCGAGCCCCCCGACCGGGTGCAGCCGGCCGCGCAGCACCAACAGCAGCAGCCAGGCCACCATCACCGCGATGATCAGCACGCCGATGCCACGGGTCAGCGACAGCACCGCGGTGGTGTGATCGCCGAGCCCCAGCAGGATGCCCACCTGGCCGGTGCCCAGCGCGATCAGCGTCGGCGGCGACATCCAACTGCGCACCACGTTGGCGGTGCCCAGCGTGAACACCCAGCCGAAACCGAGCCGGCTGGCCCAGCCGATCAGCCCGATCACCGCCACCGCCAGCACCGTCATCGCCCCGCCGGCCAGCAGAAACGCCCGCAGGTTGCCGCCCCAGCGCCACGCCAAGGCCATCGCGACAAACCCCAACGCCAGCAGCGAGGGCAGCTTCACCTGCGACGACAGCGTGATCAGCACCGCGCCGGCCAGCAGCATGCCCAGCGGCGCCCACTGCAGCCAGGCCGCGCGGTCCTGCGGCCAGTGCCAGGGCCGCGCGGGCATCAGCGGTCGGGTCGCATCCACCCCGCGCAACGCGAACTCGACCCCGGTCAGCATCAACCCGAGCATCAGGGCCTCGTTGTGAATCCCGGCGACCAGGTGCATGAGCAGCAGCGGGTTGGCCGCGCCCAACCACAGCGCGCTGACCTCGGCCACCCCGCAGCGGCGGGCCAGCCGCGGGGTGGCCCACACGATCATGCCCACTCCGATCAGCACCACCAGTCGGTGACACAACACGGCGGCGACGATGTTCTCCCCGGTCAGCGCCGAAATCCCGCGCCCGACCCATAAGAACAGCGGACCGTAGGGCGCCGGGGTTTCCCGCCACAGGCTGGGCACCGACAGGGTGAACACGTGGCCCAGCCCCAACCCGGGCGCCGGACCCACCCGATACGGGTCGAGCCCCAGCCGGGAGATCTGGCTTTGCGCCAGATACGAGTAGACGTCCTTGCTGTACATCGGCGGCGCCACCAACAGCGGCAGCATCCACAGCAGCAGGGTGCGATCCAGCTGGCTGCGCGACATTTGCCGGCCACCCAGCGCGAACCGGCCCAACATCAGCCAGGCCAGCGCCATCATCACCGCGCCGGTGGTGGTCATCGTCAACGACACCGTCTGAATTCGGGACGGCAGGTTGAGCAGACGCACCCCGAACGTCGGATCCTGCACCACCGGCCGCGCCCCGGCACCCAGCGCGCCGATGCCCATCAGCACGGTGCCGGTGGCCCCGAACAGCCGAGTGCGGCGCAGCGCGACGACCTCGGACTCGTTGAGCGGGGAGCCCACCGCCCGCTCGTCGCCGTGCCAGCGGGCCAGCGAGGTGCTCAACGAGTATTGGCGGGCAGCCATCCCAGCAGCGTAACCGCCGCCCGTCGGCCGACCGGTGTGACCAGCGCAACGGTCATTGAGGGTAGCCTTGCTAGACCCGTCCCCGGAATTGCGTCACACTGGTGTTGTGAAAATCCGGACCGAGCGTGAGGGCGACGGCGTGCAAGCCGTGCCCGGGGCGGACCCCACCAGTGCCGCCGCCACGCACGACGGCCACACCCGCCGTGCGGTGGTGCGGCTGTTGATGGAGTCCGGGTCGATCACCGCCGGGGAGATCGGCGAGCGGCTGGGACTGTCGGCCGCCGGGGTGCGGCGCCACCTGGAAGCGCTGATCGAACTCGGTGACGCCGAGGCGCACGCCGCCGAGGCGTGGCAGCAGGTGGGGCGCGGCCGGCCGGCGAAACGCTACCGGTTGACCGCGGCCGGGCGGGCCAAGCTCGAACACCACTACGACGACCTGGCCTCGGCGGCGATGCGGCAGCTCCGCGAAATCGGCGGCGAGGACGCGGTGCGCACCTTCGCCCGCCGACGCATCGACACGATTTTGTCTGAGGTGCAGCCGGCCGACGACGTCGAGACCGCCGCCGAGCAGATCGCGCAAGCCTTCACCCGGGCCGGATACGCCGCCACCACCACGCGGGTGCGCGGGCCGCTGCCCGGCGTGCAGATCTGCCAGCACCACTGCCCGGTCTCGCACGTCGCCGAGGAGTTCCCGGAGCTGTGCGAGACCGAACAACAGGCCATGGCCGAGGTACTCGGCACGCACGTGCAGCGGCTGGCGACCATCGTCAACGGCGACTGCGCCTGCACCACCCACGTCCCCCTGACCGGTACCCACCATTAGCCACCCGATAGCACTTCGGCGCACAGCCCGCGCCGAAGCCACCACGAGCAAGCAAGGAGCGTCGTAATGACGACCACCCCCGAGCTTCACAAGCCCGCAGAACCGCTGTCCCAGGAAGAGGCCATCGCCTCGCTGGGCCGCTACGGCTACGGCTGGGCCGACTCCGACGCCGCCGGGGCCAGCGCGCAGCGCGGCCTGTCCGAAGCGGTGGTGCGCGACATCTCGGCGAAGAAGAACGAGCCGGAGTGGATGCTGGAGAGCCGGCTGCGCGCGCTGCGCACGTTCAACAAGAAGCCGATGCCGACCTGGGGCTCCAACCTGGGCGACATCGACTTCGACAACATCAAGTACTTCGTGCGGTCCACCGAAAAGCAGGCGGCCAGCTGGGAGGACCTGCCCGAGGACATCCGCAATACCTATGACCGGCTCGGCATTCCCGAAGCCGAAAAGCAGCGCCTGGTCGCCGGGGTGGCCGCGCAGTACGAATCCGAGGTGGTCTACCACCAGATCCGGGAAGACCTTGAGGCCCAAGGGGTGATCTTCTTGGACACCGACTCCGGGCTGCGCGAGCACGAGGACATCTTCAAGCAGTACTTTTCCACCGTCATCCCGGCCGGCGACAACAAGTTCTCCGCGCTGAACACCGCGGTGTGGTCCGGCGGGTCGTTCATCTACGTGCCGCCCGGGGTGCACGTCGAGATCCCGCTGCAGGCCTACTTCCGGATCAACACCGAGAACATGGGTCAGTTCGAGCGCACCCTGATCATCGTCGACGAGGGCGCCTACGTGCACTACGTGGAGGGCTGCACGGCGCCCATCTACAAGAGCGACTCGCTGCACTCGGCGGTGGTGGAGATCATCGTCAAACCCGGCGGCCGGTGCCGCTACACCACCATCCAGAACTGGTCGAACAACGTCTACAACCTGGTCACCAAGCGGGCCCGCGCCGAGGCCGGCGCCACCATGGAGTGGATCGACGGCAACATCGGCTCGAAGGTCACCATGAAGTACCCGGCGGTGTGGATGACCGGCGAGCACGCCAAGGGTGAGGTGCTGTCGGTGGCGTTCGCCGGTGAGGGCCAGCACCAGGACACCGGCGCCAAGATGCTGCACCTGGCGCCCAACACGTCGAGCAACATCGTGTCCAAGTCGGTGGCCCGCGGCGGCGGTCGCGCCTCCTACCGGGGCCTGGTGCAGGTGAACAAGGGTGCGCACGGATCCCGCTCCAGCGTGAAATGCGATGCGCTGCTGGTCGACACGGTCAGCCGCAGCGACACCTACCCGTACGTCGACATCCGCGAGGACGACGTCACGATGGGCCACGAGGCCACCGTGTCCAAGGTCAGCGAGAACCAGCTGTTCTACCTGATGAGCCGCGGGCTGACCGAGGACGAGGCGATGGCCATGGTGGTGCGCGGCTTCGTCGAGCCGATTGCCAAGGAACTGCCGATGGAATACGCGCTGGAGCTCAACCGGCTGATCGAACTGCAGATGGAGGGCGCGGTCGGATGACGGCTCAGAACCTGGCCGTGGAGGGGACACCAGCGGGGTCTTCGGCAGCGATCAACAAGGGCGAGCAATTCGCCTCGTTCGACGTCGACGCCTTCGAGGTGCCCGGCCACCGCGACGAAATCTGGCGCTTCACCCCGCTGCGCCGGCTGCGCGGCCTGCACGACGGGTCCGCCCCGGCCACCGGCAGCGCGCAGATCGCCGTCACCGAGCGGCCCGGGGTGCGGGTGGAAACCGTGCGGCGCGGCGACGAGCGGCTCGGTCAGGGCGGAGTCCCGACCGACCGCGTTGCCGCCCAAGCGTTTTCGTCGTTCAATTCCGCGACGCTGGTCACCGTCGGCCGCGACACCCAGGTCGCCGACCCGGTCGACATCACCATCACCGGGCCCGGCGCGGGCGCGGTCGCCTACGGGCACCTGCAGATCCGCGTCGAGGAACTCGCCGAGGCCGTCGTCGTCATCGACCAGCGGGGCAGCGGAACCTACGCCGACAACGTCGAATTCGTGGTCGGCGACGCCGCCCGGCTCACCGTGGTGTGGATCGCCGACTGGGCCGACGACACCGTGCACCTCAGCTCCCAGCACGCCCGGCTGGGCAAGGATGCGGTGCTGCGCCACGTCGCGGTCACGCTGGGCGGCGAGCTGGTGCGGAACTCGGCGACGGTGCGGTTCGCCGGCCCGGGCGGGGACGCCGAACTGCTCGGCCTGTACTTCGCCGACGACGGCCAGCACCTCGAATCGCGGCTGCTGATCGACCACGCCCACCCGCACTGCAGGTCCAACGTGCTGTACAAGGGTGCCCTGCAAGGCGATCCGGAGTCGTCGCGGCCCGACGCGCACACCGTCTGGGTGGGTGACGTGCTGATCCGGGCCGAAGCCACCGGCACCGACACCTTCGAGGTGAACCGCAACCTGGTGCTCACCGACGGCGCGCGCGCCGACTCGGTGCCCAACCTGGAGATCGAGACCGGCGAGATCGTCGGCGCCGGACACGCCAGCGCCACCGGACGATTCGACGACGAGCAGCTGTTCTACCTGCGGGCCCGCGGCATCCCCGAAGAGCAGGCCCGCCGCCTGGTGGTGCGCGGCTTCTTCGGCGAGATCATCTCCAAAATCGCGGTGCCGCACGTGCGGGACCGCCTGACCGACGCCATCGAACACGAACTGGAACTCACGGAAAAGACCACAGCCTCATGACGACTTTGGAAATCAAAGACCTGCACGTCAGCGTCGACAACCCCGACGCCGCCGCCGGGGAACGCGACATCCCGATCCTGACCGGGGTGAACCTGACGGTGCGCTCCGGGGAAACCCATGCGGTGATGGGCCCCAACGGCTCGGGGAAGTCCACCCTGTCCTACGCCATCGCCGGCCACCCCAAATACCAGGTGACGTCGGGATCGATCACCCTGGACGGGGAGAACGTGCTGGACATGAGCGTGGACGAACGTGCCCGCGCCGGGCTGTTTTTGGCCATGCAGTACCCGGTGGAGGTGCCGGGGGTGTCCATGTCGAACTTTTTGCGCAGCGCGGCGACCGCGGTGCGCGGCGAGGCCCCGAAACTGCGGCACTGGGTCAAAGAGGTCAAGGCGGCGATGGGGGAGCTGGAGATCGACGCTGCGTTCGCCGAACGCAGCGTCAACGAGGGCTTCTCCGGCGGGGAGAAGAAGCGGCACGAGATCTTGCAGCTGTCGCTGCTCAAGCCCAAGATCGCCATCCTCGACGAGACCGACTCCGGGTTGGACGTCGACGCGTTGCGGGTGGTCAGCGAGGGGGTGAACCGCTACGCGGCGGCCGAGCACGGCGGCATCCTGTTGATCACGCACTACACCCGCATCCTGCGTTACATCCAGCCGCAGTTCGTGCACGTCTTCGTCGGCGGGCGCATCGTCGAGTCGGGCGGCCCCGAACTGGCCGACGAACTCGAAGAGCACGGCTATGAGCGGTTCACCCAGGCAGCGTCCGCCGGAGCCTAGCGATGACGCTCGACCTGGACGCCATCCGCGCCGATTTCCCGATCCTCAAGCGGGTGATGCGGGGCGGAGCCCAGCTGGCCTACCTGGATTCCGGCGCCACCTCCCAGCGCCCGGTGCAGGTCCTCGACGCCGAACGTGACTTCTTGACCACCTCCAACGGGGCGGTGCACCGCGGCGCGCACCAGCTGATGGAGGAGGCCACCGACGCCTACGAGGACGGCCGCGCCGCCATCGCCGCCTTCGTCGGCGCCGACCCCGACGAGCTGGTGTTCACCAAGAACGCCACCGAAGCGCTCAACCTGGTGTCCTATGTGCTGGGCGACAACCGGTTTCCGCACGCCGTCGGGCCCGGCGACGTCATCGTCACCACCGAACTCGAGCATCACGCCAACCTGATCCCGTGGCAGGAGTTGGCGCGGCGCACCGGGGCCCAGTTGCGCTGGTACGGCGTCACCGACGACGGCCGCATCGATTTGGACACCCTGCAGCTCGACGACCGCGTCAAAGTTGTGGCGTTCAGCCACCACTCCAACGTCACCGGGGCGGTGGCCCCGGTGACCGAACTGGTCACCCGGGCCAAGGCCGTCGGCGCGCTGACCGTGCTGGACGCCTGCCAGTCGGTGCCGCACCAGCCGGTCGACCTGCACGCCCTGGACGTCGACTTCGCCGCCTTCTCCGGCCATAAAATGCTGGGCCCCACCGGGATCGGCGTGCTGTACGGCCGCGGTGCGCTGCTGTCGGCGGCGCCGCCGTTTCTGACCGGCGGGTCGATGATCGAGACGGTGGCGATGGCGGCCAGCAGCTACGCGCCGCCGCCGCAGCGCTTCGAGGCCGGCACCCCGATGACCTCGCAGGTGGTGGCGCTGGCCGCCGCCGCCCGGTACCTGGCCGCGATCGGCATGGACGCGGTCCAGGCCCACGAAGCACGGTTGGTGGCCGCCGCGCTGGACGGGCTGTCCGGGATCGACGGCATCCGGATCATCGGGCCGACGTCGCTGACCGACCGGGGATCGCCGGTGTCGTTCGTGGTCGACGGGGTGCACGCCCACGATGTCGGGCAGGTCCTCGACGACGACGGGGTGGCGGTGCGGGTCGGGCACCACTGCGCGATGCCGCTGCACGCGCGGTTCGGGATCGCCGCCACCGCCCGGGCGTCGTTCGCGGTGTACAACACGCTCGACGAAGTCGACCGGCTGGTGGCCGGGGTGCGACGGGCGTTGACCTTCTTCGGTGGAGCGTGAGCGTGCGGCTGGAACAGATCTATCAAGAGGTGATCCTCGATCACTACAAGCATCCGCATCGCCGCGGGCTGCGGGAGCCGTTCAACGCCGAAGTCCACCACACCAACCCGATCTGCGGGGATGAGGTGACGCTGCGGGTCGCGTTGTCCGACGACGGCGACACCGTCGCCGACATCTCCTACGACGGGCAGGGCTGCTCGATCAGTCAGGCGGCCACCTCGGTGCTCACCGATCAGGTGATCGGGCAAACCGTCGGCCAGGCGCTGCAGACCGTCGCCGCGTTCACCGAAATGGTGTCCTCCCGCGGCACCGTGGCCGGCGATGAGGACGTGATCGGCGACGGTATCGCGTTCGCCGGGGTCGCGAAGTATCCGGCGCGGGTGAAATGCGCGCTGCTGGGGTGGACGGCATTCAAGACTGCGCTGGTCGAAGCCACCAGCGCCGTGCCCTCAACTGGAGGTAACCGATGAGCGAAACAGCCACGCCGCACGACGCGTTGCTCGCCGATGTCGACGAAGCGATGCACGACGTCATCGACCCCGAACTCGGCATCAACGTGGTCGACCTGGGGCTGGTGTACCGCCTGGAGGTCGAGCCCGGCGACACCGGACCGGTGGCGCTGCTCGACATGACGCTGACCTCACCGGCGTGCCCGCTGCAGGACATGATCGAGGACCAGTCCCGCACCGCGCTGGTCGCCGGCGGGCTGGTCAGCGAACTCCAGATCAACTGGGTGTGGTCCCCGCCGTGGGGCCCGGACAAGATCACCGACGATGGGCGCGAGCAGCTGCGCGCGCTCGGGTTCACCGTCTGACCCACCCGACGGGCCCGCGCTCATAGAGTTGGGCCATGTTTTGGTTGTGCCGGACCTGCGGCGTCGAGCACCATGACACCCCGGAGGTCTGCGCGATCTGTGCCGATGAGCGGCAGTGGGTGCCGCGCGGCGGTCAGCAGTGGACGACGCTGGACCAGCTGACCGCCGAGGGGGTGCGTTCGCAGGTCAGCGTCCTCGAGGACGGGCTGGTCGGCGTCGGCGCCAGCCCGGCGTTCGGGATCGGTCAGATCGGCAAACTGGTGTGCGGTGCGGGCGGCAATGTGCTCTGGGATCCGTCCGGCTTCCTCGACGACGCCGCGGTGGCCGCGGTGGCCGAGCGCGGCCCGGTGGTGGCGATTGTGGCCAGCCATCCGCACATGTTCGGCGCGCAGGTGGAGTGGAGCCACCGGCTCGGCGGGGTGCCGGTGTACGTCAACGCCGCCGACGCGGGCTGGGTGATGCGGCCCGACCCGGTGATTCGGCAGTGGTCGGACACGGTGGCGTTGACCCCGTCGCTGACGGTGGTGCGGGTCGGCGGGCATTTCCCGGGCAGCGCGGTGGCCTGCTGGCGGGACGGCGCCGACGGGCGCGGCGTGCTGCTGGTCGGCGATACCGTGTTTCCCAACCCGGACCGGCGCACGGTCGGGTTCTTGCGCAGTTACCCCAACCTGCTGCCGCTGTCGGCGGCGGTCGTGCAGCGGATGGCCGCCACACTGGCCGGGTTGACCTTCGACCGCATCTATGGCCTGTTCAGCAACGTCATCGACACCGACGGGCAGGCCGCGGTGCAGCGGTCGGCCGCCCGGCACGCCGCCTGGGTGCGCGGCGACTACGACCACCTGACCTGAGGTTTCGCGCCTCGAGCGTGGACTTGTGCCACGCTCCGTGGCCGAGGGCGTGGCTCAAGTCCACATTTGGCGCCGGCGACCACGGGAACACCGCGCCGCGGTGGCGCGTTGTGCGGGGCATGGCTACCCAAGAGCTCACCGCCGCACAGTTCAACGACACGATCAACGGCAACGACATCGTGCTGGTCGACTTCTGGGCGTCGTGGTGCGGGCCGTGTAAGCAGTTCGCCCCCACCTTTGAGGCGTCGGCGGAAAAGCACCCCGACGTCGTGCACGCCAAGGTCGACACCGAGGCCGAACAGCAGTTGGCGGCGGCCGCGGAGATCCGTTCCATCCCGACGTTGATGGCGTTCAAGAAGGGGCACCTGGTGTTCAACCAGGCCGGGGCGCTGCCGCCGGCCGCGCTGGAAGACCTGGTGCAAAAGGTCAAGGAGTTCGACATCGACGCCGCCATCGCCGAGCAGCCCAAGCCCGACCAGGTGTAGTGGCCCGCACGCGATAGCGTGCATCCCGTGACTCCCGCCAACAACTTTGTCCTCGTCGACCACCCGCGGCCCGGGGTCGCGCTGATCACCCTCAACCGGCCGGAGCGGATGAACTCGATGGCGTTCGACGTCATGGTGCCGCTCAAACAGGTGCTGAGCGAGATCACCTACGACAACGACGTCCGCGCGGTGGTGCTGACCGGGGCCGGCAACGGCTTCTCTTCGGGTGCCGACCACAAGTCCGCGGGCAGCGTCCCGCACGTCGACGGGCTGACCCGGCCGGCCTACGGGCTGCGGTCGATGGAGCTGCTCGACGACGTCATCCTCGGCTTACGGCGGCTGCACCAACCGGTGATCGCCGCGGTCAACGGCGCCGCCATCGGCGGTGGGCTGTGTTTGGCGCTGGCCGCCGACATCCGCGTCGCCGCAGCGGGCGCCTGTTTCCGGGCCGCCGGCATCAACAACGGGCTGACCGCCAGCGAGCTGGGGCTGAGCTACCTGCTGCCGCGGGCGGTCGGCTCGTCGCGGGCGTTTGAGATCATGCTCACCGGCCGCGACGTCGACGCCGCCGAAGCCGAACGGATCGGGTTGGTGTCCCGCACGGTGCCCGACGTCGAGCTGTTGGCGACCTGCTACGACCTGGCCGAACGCATCGCCGCGTTCTCCCGGCCGGGAATCGAGTTGACCAAGCGCACACTCTGGAGTGGACTGGACGCCGGTAGTCTAGAGGGGCATATGCAGGCCGAGGGGCTGGGACAACTGTATGTGCGCCTGCTGACCAGCAACTTTGAAGAAGCCGTCGCCGCGCGCGCCGAGAAGCGGCCGCCGGTGTTCACCGACGACAAATAACCACCAGGAGCAGCCGCGCGTGATTACCGCAACGGACCTCGAGGTCCGCGCCGGAGCGCGCACGCTGCTCTCCGCCGCCGGGCCCGCGCTGCGGGTGCAGCCCGGCGACCGGATCGGGTTGGTCGGGCGTAACGGCGCCGGCAAAACCACCACCATGCGGATCCTGGCGGGGGAGGGCGAACCGTACGCCGGCACCGTCACCCGCAGCGGCGAGATCGGCTACCTGCCACAGGATCCCAAAGAGGGCAACCTCGACGTGACCGCGCGCGACCGGGTGCTGTCGGCGCGCGGCCTGGACACCCTGCTGGCCGAGCTGGAAAAACAGCAGGCGCTGATGGCCGAGGTCGCCGACGACGCCGCCCGCGACCGCGCGGTGCGGCGCTACGGCCAGCTCGAGGAGCGATTCGCCGCGCTGGGCGGCTACGGCGCCGAAAGTGAAGCCAGCCGGATCTGCGCGAGCCTGGGCCTGCCCGAACGGGTGTTGACCCAGCAGCTGCGCACCCTGTCCGGCGGTCAGCGCCGCCGGGTGGAGCTGGCCCGCATCCTGTTCGCCGCCTCCGACACGGGCGCCGGCTCGGCCACCACGCTCTTACTCGACGAGCCGACCAACCACCTCGACGCCGACTCGCTGGGCTGGCTGCGCGATTTCCTCAAGGCGCACACCGGCGGGCTGGTGCTGATCAGCCACAACGTCGAGCTGCTGGCCGACGTGGTCAACCGGGTGTGGTTCCTCGATGCGGTGCGCGGCGAAGCCGACGTCTACAACATGGGCTGGCAAAAGTACCTGGACGCCCGCGCCACCGACGAGCAGCGTCGCCGCCGGGAGCGGGCCAACGCCGAACGCAAAGCCACCGCACTGCGCAACCAGGCCGCCAAAATGGGCGCTAAAGCCACCAAAG
This sequence comes from Mycobacterium talmoniae, assembly GCF_001854525.1. Lineage (NCBI taxonomy): Bacteria > Bacillati > Actinomycetota > Actinomycetes > Mycobacteriales > Mycobacteriaceae > Mycobacterium > Mycobacterium talmoniae. The sequence goes on along the minus strand of NZ_MLQM01000012.1, from coordinate 36,921 downwards.
CCGTTGCCGCGCAAAACATGTTGCGTCGTGCCGATCGGATGATGGCGGCCCTGGACGACGAGCGGGTCGCCGACAAGGTGGCCCGGATCAAGTTCCCCACCCCGGCGCCGTGCGGGCGCACCCCGCTGGTGGCCAGCGGATTGACCAAGACCTACGGCTCACTGGAGGTGTTCACCGGCGTCGACCTGGCGATCGACCGCGGGTCGCGGGTGGTGGTGCTCGGCCTCAACGGCGCCGGCAAGACCACCCTGCTGCGGCTGCTGGCCGGCGCCGAAACCCTGGACGCCGGCAGCATCGAACCCGGACACGGCCTGAAAATGGGGTATTTCGCGCAGGAACACGACACCCTCGACAACGCGGCCACGGTGTGGGAGAACATCCGGCACGCCGCCCCCGACACCGGGGAACAGGATCTGCGCGGCCTGCTCGGGGCGTTCATGTTCACCGGCCCGCAACTGGACCAGCCCGCCGGCACCCTGTCCGGCGGCGAGAAGACGCGGTTGGCGTTGGCCGGGCTGGTGGCCTCCACCGCGAATGTGCTGCTGCTGGACGAGCCCACCAACAACCTGGATCCCGCCTCGCGCGAGCAGGTGCTGGATGCGCTGCGCAGCTACACCGGGGCGGTGGTGCTGGTCACCCACGACCCGGGCGCGGCCGAGGCGCTGGACCCGCAGCGCGTCGTGCTGCTGCCCGACGGCACCGAGGACTACTGGTCCGAGGAGTACCGCGACCTCATCGAGCTGGCCTGAGGGTCGCCGCCGACGCCGGTCCCGGCGCCAAAAACGGTCGCCGCAGGCGAATTCGGTCAAAGCGCCGCATCGCCCGCACGGCCTTTCTACCCTGAGTGCGTCGAGAACCGAAGTTCCACCCGGGGAGGCGTCGATGACGAAGACCAAGAAGCCGCGCGACCAGCTGATCCACGAGTTGCGCAGCGCCTACGAGGGTGGGGCCAGCATCCGCACCCTGGTGGCGTCCACCGGCCGGTCGTACGGATCCATTCACAGCATGCTGCGCGAATCGGGCACCACCATGCGCAGCCGCGGCGGACCCAACCACCGCACCCGGTCGCGGTAGGCCGCGCTTCAGCCGCGCTTCGCGCCGAACGTGTACTCAGACCGAGATTTCGGCGGATTTTTCGGTCTGGGTGCACGCTCGGTGCGGTGATCGGCCAAACGTGTGGTAACCGGCCAAACTAGCGGTGCCGAACCGAATCCTCCACCAAATCCAGCACCGCGGACAGCCGCTGCGGCTCTTCACCCGACGCCAGCCGGGCCACCAACCCGTCGAGCACCAGGTCCAGGTAACACTGCAGCACGTCGCTGGGCACGTCGTCGCGTAACCGCCCGGCCTGCTTTTGCCGGCGCAGCCGCTCGGTCGTCGCGGCCGCCAATTCCGCGGACCGCTCCGCCCAGCCGCGGCTGAACGCCGGGTCGTTGCGCAGCTTTCGGGCGATCTCCAGCCGGGTGGCCAGCCAGTCGAACTGCTCGGGCGCGGCCAGCAGGTCCCGCATCACCTGGATCAGCCCCTCGCGGGACGCCACATCGGCCATCCGCTGCGCGTCCTCGCGGGCCAGCTCGAAGAACAGCGTGTCCTTGTCCCGGAAGTGGTGGAAGATCGCGCCGCGCGACAACCCGATCGTCTGCTCCAGTCGGCGCACCGTCGCCTTGTCGTAGCCGTGCACCGCAAAACAGCGGCGAGCACCGTCGAGGATTTGGCGGCGGCGGGCCGCCAAATGATCCTCGCTGACCCTGGGCACGGGTGGCCCCGTGCTAGCTGGACTTCAGCATGTTGCGCAGCACGTACTGCAAGATGCCGCCGTTGCGGTAGTAGTCGGCCTCCCCGGGGGTGTCGATGCGCACCACCGCGTCGAACTCGACCGGGTCCGCACCGTCTTTGCTGGCCTTGACGTGCACCGTCTTCGGCGTCTTGCCGTTGTTGAGGGCTTCGATGCCGGTGATGTCGAACACCTCGGTGCCGTCGAGCTTCAGCGACGCCGCCGACTCGCCCTCGGGGAACTGCAACGGGATCACACCCATGCCGATCAGGTTGGACCGGTGGATGCGCTCGAAGGACTCGGCGATCACCGCGCGCACCCCGAGCAGCCGGGTGCCCTTGGCCGCCCAGTCCCGCGACGAACCCGAGCCGTACTCCTTGCCGCCCAGCACCACCAGCGGGATGTCTTGTGCCGCATAGTTTTGCGCCGCGTCGTAGATGAACGCCTGCGGGCCGCCGTCCTGGGTGAAGTCCCGGGTGTAGCCGCCGGAGACGTCGTCGAGCAGCAGGTTACGCAGCCGGATGTTGGCGAAGGTGCCCCGGATCATCACCTCGTGGTTGCCGCGGCGCGACCCGAACGAGTTGTAATCCGCGCGCTGCACCCCGTGCTCGTCGAGGTACTGCGCCGCCGGGGTACCCGGCTTGATGCTGCCGGCCGGCGAAATGTGGTCGGTGGTCACCGAATCGCCCAGCAGTGCCAAGACCCGCGCCCCGGTGATGTCGCCCACCGGTTCGGGTTTGGCCGGCATCCCGTCGAAGTAGGGGGGTTTGCGCACATACGTCGAGTTCGCATCCCACTCGAAGGTGTCGCCGCTGGGGGTGGGCAGGTTGCGCCACCGCTCGTCGCCCTTGAACACGTCGGCGTAGTTCTTGGTGAACATCTCGGAGTTGATCGCCGAGGCGATGGTGTCCGAGACGTCCTTCTGCGACGGCCAGATGTCGCGCAGGAACACGTCATTGCCGTCCTTGTCTTGGCCCAGCGGTTCGGACTCGAAGTCGAAGTCCATCGTCCCGGCCAGCGCGTAGGCGATGACCAGCGGCGGCGACGCCAGGTAGTTCATCTTCACGTCCGGGTTGATGCGGCCCTCGAAGTTGCGGTTCCCCGACAGCACCGCGGTCACCGACAGGTCGTTGTCGTTGACGGCCTTGGAGATCTCCTCGGGCAGCGGACCGGAGTTGCCGATGCAGGTGGTGCAGCCGTAGCCCACCAGGTAGAAGCCGAGCTTCTCCAGGTACGGCCACAGGCCGGCCTTGTCGTAGTAGTCGTTGACCACCTGCGAGCCCGGGGCCATGGTGGTCTTCACCCACGGCTTGCTGGTCAGGCCCTTCTCGACGGCGTTGCGGGCCAGCAGTGCCGCGCCCAGCATCACCTCCGGGTTGGAGGTGTTGGTGCACGACGTGACCGCGGCGATCGCCACCGCACCGTGGTCGAGGACGAACTCGCCCCGCTCGGATTTGACCGGCGCCGGCTTGGACGGGCGGCCCTCGGCGCCGTTGGCCGCCGACGGCAGCACGGCGCCGTCGTCGGCGAACGACAGGGTGGCCGGGTCACTGGCCGGGAACGACTCCTCGACGGCCTCGTCGAGCTGGGTGTGCGGGGTCACGCCCTCTTCGTTGACGTAGTTGTGGATGTCCTTGCGGAACGCGGTCTTTGCGTCCGACAGCGCGATCCGGTCCTGCGGGCGCTTGGGTCCGGCGATCGACGGCACCACATCGGACAGGTCCAGTTCGAGGTACTCCGAGTAGGCCGGCTCGTGGCTGGGGTCGTGCCACATGCCCTGGCGCTTGGCGTAGGCCTCCACCAACGCCAGCTGCTGCTCGTCGCGCCCGGTGAACCGCAGGTAGTCGATGGTCTCCTCGTCGACCGGGAAAATTGCTGCGGTGGAACCGAATTCGGGGCTCATGTTGCCCAGCGTGGCGCGGTTGGCCAGCGGCACCTGGGCCACGCCCTTGCCGTAGAACTCGACGAACTTGCCCACCACGCCGTGCTTGCGCAGCATCTCGGTGACGGTGAGCACCACGTCGGTGGCGGTCACGCCGGGCTGGATCTCACCGGTCAGCTTGAAGCCGACCACCCGCGGGATCAGCATCGACACCGGCTGGCCGAGCATGGCGGCCTCGGCTTCGATACCGCCGACACCCCAGCCCAGCACGCCCAGGCCGTTGACCATGGTGGTGTGCGAGTCGGTGCCCACGCAGGTGTCCGGGTAGAGCACCCCGTCGCGGTTCATCACCACGTGCGCCAGGTACTCGATGTTGACCTGGTGCACGATGCCGGTGCCCGGCGGCACCACCTTGAAGTCGCGGAACGCGCCCTGGCCCCAGCGCAGGAACTGGTAGCGCTCACCGTTGCGCTGGTACTCGATTTCGACGTTGCGCTCGAAGGCGTCGGCGCGGCCGAACAGGTCGGCGATCACCGAGTGGTCGATCACCAGGTCGGCCGGCGCCAGCGGGTTCACCTTGCTCGGGTCCCCGCCCAGGTCGCCGATGGCCTCCCGCATGGTGGCCAGGTCGACGATGCAGGGCACACCGGTGAAGTCCTGCATGACCACCCGGGCCGGGGTGTACTGGATCTCGATGCTCGGGTCGGCGGACGGATCCCAGTTGGCGATGGCCTGGATGTGGTCCTTGGTGATGTTGCTGCCGTCCTCGTTGCGCAGCAGGTTCTCCGCCAGGACCTTCAGGCTGTAGGGCAGTTTCTCGGTCCCGGGGACGGCGTCGAGGCGGTAGATCTGATACGAGGTGTCCCCGACGTTGAGGGTGTCGCGGGCTCCGAACGAATTCACCGAATCTTTGCTGGTCACATCAACTCCCCGAGATTGAGTTCTCACCGTCGACAGGGCTGAGCCGACGGCCGGGAACACTCTAACAGTACGGCTGTCCTGCAATTCGGCGGTTCCCGATAGTGCGCCGATACTGCCCAGTCTTGCCCCGTTGAGCGCGGGTTGTCACCCAAGGCGCGGCATGCGACCGCGGGGACGGCGCGTCGGCGGTCGCGTTCAGCCGGAGCGGTCGTGTTCACCCCGGACGTTGAGTGTGTAATCGCGGCGTTGACTGTGCATCAGCGGCGCCGCCGAGCGCGTCGGGGCCGCCGTGGACGCACAGTCAACGCGCAGGGCCGCCGTGGACGCACAGTCAACGTGCGGGCGCCCTGGGGCGCCAGTCGACCGGCTCGACTCCGTCCCGCGGCTATTCTCACCCGGCCGCTGATACCGTTTCCGACCGTGACCATCCCGCACGCGCCGACGGAGATCCCCGACGTCATCTGCACGAGTGTCGGCCTCAACCCGGCGACGCCGCCCGACGAATGCATGGACCGGGTCAAACAAGACGTCGCCGACGACGCGGTGAGCGCGCCGGACCAGGTTCCGGCCCTGCGCAACGTGGTCCAAGAGGCCAGCCACGACGGCATCGACCTCAAGATCGTGGTGACCAACGCCAACCCGATCATCGACACGATGCTGCGCGATGTGGCCACCGTGGTGGGCGCCGAGTACCCGGACGCCACCGTGCTGGTCCTCAGCCCGTCCTATGTCGGCAGCTACAGCGGGCAGTTCGATCGCTCCAAGCTGGAGGCCGCCGAAGACCACGCCAAGAAGGGCAACCCGGTGGTCTCGGCGCAGAATTTCGTGGGGGAGTTGCACAAACCCGAGTTCCCGTGGACCGCATTCACCATCGCGATGCTGATCGGGGTCGTGGCGGTGGTGATCGGCACCCGGATGCTGCAACAGGTCAGCAAACGATCCGCCGCGGTCGCAGAGAGCCCGTCGCAGGGCGACTGAGCAGCCCGTCTTTCCCTCATCTAACGCGGCCGTCCTAGCGCGACGGCAAATTCGGTAGGTCACCATTCGGTCACAACCGTTTTACTTACACCAATGTGGTTTGTGACCAAAGTTCCCGCAGAGTCAATTGTGACGTACGGTTCAAGAGGTGCCTGTGTTGCGTATGTGCTTTCAGTGGCTGCTGAGGGCTGGCGCCGTCCGTCCGCGTTGAGCCATAGGAGACCCGAGTCGAATGAGACGCACCCGCCGCGGCTCTCCGCTCCCGCTGGTCGCCAGGATCGCCCGACCCGCCGTTCCGCTGGCCGTGACCGCGGCCATGCTGCTGTGCGCACCCGGTCTGGCCAGCGCCGATCCCGCCCCGGACAGCCTGGCCGCGCTGATCGCCGACGTGGCCCAGGCCAACCAGCGGCTGCAGGACCTGGGCGCACAGATTCAGACCGAAAAGGAAAGCGTCAACAAGGCGCTGGTGGACGTCCAGACCGCGCGCGAGGACGCCGAGGCCGCCCAGCGCAACGTGGACGCCAGCCAGCAGGCGGTCACCGACGCCAACGCCGCGATCGCCACGGCCCAGCGGCGGTTCGACAAATTCGCGGTGGCCACCTACGTGAACGGTCCGTCGGACGGCTACCTGACCGCCACCACCCCCGACGACATGATCGCCACCGCCAGCGCCGGCCAGACGCTGTCGGCCAGCTCCGAGCAGGCGATGACCAAGCTGCAGCGGGCCCGCACCGAACAGGTCAATAAGGAGTCCGAGGCGCGGCTGGCCAAACAAAAGGCCGACCAGGCCGTCGCCGACGCCCAGGCCAGCCAGGACGCGGCGGTGGCCAAGCTCACCGAGACCCAGCGCACGTTCGGCGACCAGCAACAGCAGATCAATCAGCTGGCCGCACAGCGCAACGAGGCCCAGGCCAAACTCGACGCCGCCCGCCAAGCCGCCGCCCCAGCCGGCGGTCCGGTACCGACCGCGGGCGCCCCGTCCGGCGACCGCTGGGAGGGCGGCGGCCCGGGCGCGGCGGCGCCCAAGCGCCCCGGCAACTGGGACGGCGAATGGGACCCGACGCTGCCGATGGTGCCCAGCGCGTTCGTCAGCGGCGACCCGATCGCCATCGTGAACACCCTGCTGGGGTACTCGGCGACGTCGGCGCAGGTGACCCAGCAGATGGGCCACAAGTTCATGCAGAGCATCGGTCTGGCACCGACCAGCAGCGGCTACACCAACGGCGCCATCCCCCGGGTGTACGGGCGGCAGGCCTCCGAGTACGTGATCCGGCGCGGTATGTCGCAGCTGGGCGTGCCGTATTCCTGGGGCGGCGGGAACGCCGCCGGGCCCAGCCGCGGCATCGGCTCCGGGTCCGGCACGGTGGGCTTCGACTGCTCCGGTCTGGTGCTGTACTCGTTCGCCGGGGTCGGCATCAAGCTGCCGCACTACTCGGGTTCGCAGTACGACATGGGCCGCAAGATTCCGTCCGCCCAGATGCGCCGCGGCGACGTCATCTTCTACGGCCCCGGCGGCAGCCAGCACGTGACGATCTACCTGGGCAACGGCCAGATGCTGGAGGCCCCGGACGTCGGATTGACCGTGCGGGTGGCGCCGGTCCGCACCAGCGGGATGACGCCCTACGTGGTCCGCTACATCGAGTACTGACGAAAGGACCCATGCGCGCGAACCGTTTTCGCCTCAGCAGAGTGGCCTGGCTGATCGTCGCGGTGATTCCGCTGATGATCGGGCTGGCCGGTCCGGCCGCGGCCGAGGGCGAGTGGGACCCGACGCTGCCGCAGATCATCAGCGCCGGCGCGCCCGGGGACCCGCTCGCCGTCGCGAACGCGTCCTTGCAGGCCACCGCGCAGGCCACCCAGACCACGATGGACCTGGGGCGCAAGTTCCTGGGCGGGCTCGGCATCAACGTCGGCCCCAACGACCCGGCCGCCGGCGTCAAACCCGGGCAGCGGGTGCGCGGCCGCGAGGCGATCGAGTACGTCATCCGGCGCGCCGGCTCCCAGATGGGGGTGCCCTATTCGTGGGGTGGGGGCTCGCTGACCGGCCCCAGCAAAGGCATCGACGACGGGGCCAACATCGTCGGCTTCGACTGTTCGGGGCTGATGCGCTACGCGTTCGCCGGTGTCGGGGTGCTCATCCCGCGGTTCTCCGGTGACCAGTACAACGCCGGCCGGCACATCCCGCGCGAGCAGGCCCGGCGCGGCGACCTGATCTTCTACGGGCCCGGCGGCAGCCAGCACGTCACGATGTACCTGGGCGGGGGCAAGATGCTGGAGGCGTCCAGCATCGCCGGCAAGGTCACCATCAGCCCGGTGCGCACACCCGGGATGACGCCGTATCTGACCCGGATCATCGAGTACTGATCGGGCGGTGCGGAGCAGGTCCGGGCGATTGGGGTGGGCCCGTGCGTCGACGGAATCCCAGAGGCCTGGAATAGTGAAACGAGGGCACGCAGCTGCCCCGCGGCCGCCGGCCGTGTAAGCAGTCGTGTCCCACGGAGCTTGTGGAGGGTTGTCGATGACGTCAGCAGATGGAGCGCCGGCGGGCGCCAGCGGATTTTCCGGAGCGGAGGCGCCCGGTAACGGGCTGTCCGCCGACGTGCACGCGCTGGAGCGGGCCATCTTCGAGGTCAAACGGATCATCGTCGGCCAGGACCAGCTGGTGGAACGGATTCTGGTCGGGCTGCTGGCCCGAGGCCACGTGCTGCTCGAGGGTGTGCCCGGGGTGGCCAAGACCCTGGCGGTGGAGACCTTCGCCCGGGTGGTCGGCGGGACGTTCGCCCGCATCCAGTTCACCCCGGACCTGGTGCCCACCGACATCATCGGTACCCGCATCTACCGGCAGGGCAAAGAGGAGTTCGACACCGAGCTCGGCCCGGTGGTGGTCAACTTCCTGCTCGCCGACGAGATCAACCGCGCCCCGGCCAAGGTGCAGTCCGCGCTGCTGGAGGTCATGCAGGAGCGCAAGGTGTCCATCGGGGGCAAGACGTTCCCGCTGCCCAACCCGTTCCTGGTGATGGCGACCCAGAACCCGATCGAGCATGAGGGGGTCTACCCGCTGCCCGAGGCGCAGCGCGACCGCTTCCTGTTCAAGATCAACGTGGATTACCCGTCCTCGGAAGAGGAGCGCGAGATCATCTACCGGATGGGGGTCAAGCCGCCGGAGCCCAAGCAGATCCTGCAGACCGGCGACCTGCTGCGGCTGCAGGAACGGGCGGCGAACAACTTCGTGCACCACGCGCTGGTCGACTACGTGGTCCGCGTGGTGGAGGCCACCCGCCGCCCGGAGCAGTTCGGCATGCCCGACGTGAAGAACTGGGTCGGCTACGGCGCCTCGCCGCGCGCGTCGCTGGGCATCATCGCCTCCGCGCGGGCGCTGGCGCTGGTCCGCGGCCGCGACTACGTGATCCCGCAGGACGTCATCGAGGTCATCCCCGACGTGCTGCGCCACCGGCTGGTGCTGACCTACGACGCGCTGGCCGACGAGATCACCCCGGAGATCGTCATCAACCGGGTGCTGCAAACGGTGGCCCTGCCGCAGGTGAACGCCGTGCCGCAGCAACCGAGTTCGGCGCCGCCGGTGGCTCCGACGGCGGCGGCCAGCGCTCGGTGAGCGATCCGGGCACCCGGGCCCAGTCGGGGGCCGCGCATCCGCCGTCGATGCTGCGTGGCGATATCAACGACCCGAAGCTGGCGGCGGCGCTGCGCACCCTGGAACTGACCGTCCGACGCAAGCTCGACGGGGTGCTGCACGGCGACCACCTGGGCCTGATTCCGGGGCCGGGCTCCGAGCCCGGCGAGTCGCGGCTCTACCAGCCCGGCGACGACGTGCGCCGGATGGACTGGGCGGTCACCGCCCGCACCACCCACCCGCACGTGCGGCAGGAGATCGCCGACCGGGAGCTGGAAACCTGGCTGGTGGTCGACATGTCGGCCAGCCTGGATTTCGGCACCACCGGCTGCGAGAAACGGGACCTGGCGGTGGCGGCCGCGGCCGCGATCACCTACCTCAACAGCGGCGGCGGCAACCGGCTCGGCGCGCTGATCGCCAACGGGGAACGCATCGTCCGGGTGCCGGCGCGGTCGGGTCGCCAGCATGAGCAGACGCTGCTGCGCACCATCGCCACCATGCCCAAGGCGCCGGTCGGGGTGCGCGGCGATCTGGCGGTCGCCATCGACGCGCTGCGCCGCCCGGAGCGGCGCCGCGGCATGGCCGTCATCATCAGCGACTTTTTGGGCCCGATCAACTGGATGCGCCCGCTGCGGGCGATCGCGGCCCGACACGAGGTGCTCGGCATCGAGGTGCTCGATCCCCGCGACACCGCGCTGCCCAACGTGGGCGACGTGATCCTGCAGGACACCGAGTCCGGGGTCACCCGCGAGTTCACCATCGACGAGCAACTGCGCGACGATTTCGCCAAGGCCGCCGCGGCCCACCGCGCCGACGTGGCCCGCACGCTGCGCAGCTGCGGGGCGCCGCTGTTGTCGCTGAGCACCGGCCGCGACTGGATCGCCGACATCGTCCGGTTCGTCGAATCCCGTCGGCGCGGTGCCCTGGCGGGGCTCCAATGATCTCCACCCCGGGCGAGCAGACGCAAAAGCCCCCATTTCTTCGCCGAAATCGGGGCTTTTGCGTCTGCTCGCCGCACTGACCCGCACGAAGAGACAGGCCATTAATGACACTGCCGCTGCTCGGGCCAATGACACTGTCCGGTTTCGCCCACGCCTGGTTTTTCCTGTTCCTGTTCGTCGTCGTGGCCTTGGTCGCGCTGTATGTGGTGGTGCAGGCCGCGCGGCACAAGCGAATGCTGCGGTTCGCCAACATGGAGCTGCTGGAGAGCGTGGCGCCCAAACGGCCCAGCCAGTGGCGCCACCTGCCCGCGATTTTGCTGGTGTTGTCGTTGGTGCTGCTCACGGTGGCGATGGCCGGCCCGACGCACGACGTCCGGATCCCGCGTAACCGCGCGGTGGTGATGCTGGTGATCGACGTGTCGCAGTCCATGCGGGCCACCGACGTCGACCCCAGCCGGTTGGCCGCCGCGCAGGAGGCGGGTAAGCAGTTCGCCGACGAACTCACCCCCGGCATCAACCTGGGGTTGATCGCCTACGCCGGCACCGCGACGGTGCTGGTGTCCCCGACCACCAACCGGGAGGCCACCAAGGCCGCGATCGACAAGCTGCAGCTGGCCGACCGCACCGCCACCGGGGAGGGCATCTTCACCGCGCTGCAGGCCATCGCCACCGTCGGCGCGGTGATCGGCGGCGGCGACACCCCGCCCCCGGCGCGCATCGTGTTGGAGTCCGACGGCAAGGAGACCGTGCCGTCCAACCCGGACAACCCCAAGGGGGCGTTCACCGCGGCCCGGACCGCCAAGGACCAAGGTGTTCCGGTGTCGACGATTTCGTTCGGCACCCGGTACGGGTATGTGGAGATCAACGGCCAACGGCAGCCGGTGCCCGTCGACGACGATTCGCTGAAGAAGATCGCCGACCTGTCCGGCGGCAGCTTCTACACCGCGTCCAGCCTGGAGCAGCTCAAGGACGTCTACTCGACGCTGCAAGATCAGATCGGGTACGAGACGATCCGCGGCGACGCCTCCACCGGCTGGCTGCGGCTGGGCTCGCTGGTGCTGGCGCTGGCCGGGCTGGCGGCGCTGCTGATCAACCGACGGCTGCCGGAATAGCGCCTCGGCGCCCGGTACGCAGACTCGATTTCTGCGTTGCCACGCCGAGGCGATAAGTTGAGCAACGTGACTGACGTTGCTAACGAGAACTCCGAGGGTGGCAAACCGCCGTTCGTGTCCCGGTCGGTACTGGTCACGGGTGGTAACCGGGGGATCGGCCTGGCGATCGCGCGACGCCTCGCCGCCGACGGGCACAAGGTGGCGGTAACCCACCGCGGGTCCGGGGCGCCCGATGGTCTGTTCGGGGTCGAGTGCGATGTCACCGACAACGCCGCCGTCGACCGCGCCTTCAAAGAGGTCGAGGAACACCAGGGGCCGGTCGAGGTGTTGGTGTCCAACGCCGGCATCTCCAAGGATGCGTTCCTGATGCGGATGACCGAGGAACGCTTCGAGGAGGTCATCAACGCGAACCTCACCGGCGCATTCCGGGTCGCGCAGCGCGCCTCGCGCAGCATGCAGCGCAAGCGGTTCGGCCGGATCATCTTCATCGGTTCGGTCTCCGGCACCTGGGGGATCGGCAACCAGGCCAACTACGCGGCCGCCAAGGCCGGCCTGATCGGCATGGCCCGCTCGATCTCCCGGGAGCTGTCCAAGGCCGGTGTCACCGCGAACGTGGTCGCGCCCGGCTACATCGACACCGAGATGACCCGCGCCCTGGATGAGCGGATCCAGGCCGGCGCGCTGGACTTCATCCCGGCCAAGCGGGTCGGCACCGCCGAGGAGGTGGCCGGGGCGGTCAGCTTCCTGGCGTCCGAGGACGCCACCTACATCGCCGGCGCGGTGATCCCCGTCGACGGCGGCATGGGCATGGGCCACTAGGAGCAAAGGACTGACATGGCAGGCTTTCTGGAAGGTAAGCGGATCCTGGTCACCGGGATCATCACCGACTCTTCGATCGCGTTCCACATCGCCCGGGTCGCCCAGGAACAGGGCGCCCAGCTGGTGTGTACCGGGTTTGACCGGCTGCGGCTGATCGAGCGCATCCTCGACCGGCTGCCGGCCAAGCCGCCGCTGCTAGAACTCGATGTGCAAAACAACGAGCACCTGGACACCCTGGCCGCCCGGGTCACCGAGGTGATCGGGGAGGGCAACAAGCTCGACGGGGTGGTGCACTCGATCGGCTTCATGCCGCAAACCGGGATGGGTATCAACCCGTTCTTCGATGCGCCCTACGAGGACGTCGCCAAGGGCATCCACATCTCGGCGTACTCCTACGCCTCGCTGGCCAAGGCGGTGCTGCCCATCATGAACCACGGCGGGTCCATCGTGGGGATGGACTTCGACCCCACCCGCGCGATGCCGGCCTACAACTGGATGACCGTCGCCAAGAGCGCGCTGGAATCGGTGAACCGGTTCGTGGCCCGCGAGGTGGGTCCGCACGGCGTGCGGTCCAACCTGGTTGCGGCCGGGCCGATCCGGACGCTGGCGATGAGCGCCATCGTCGGCGGCGCGCTGGGTGAAGAGGCCGGCGAGCAGATGCGGCTGCTGGAGGAGGGCTGGGATCAGCGGGCCCCGGTCGGCTGGGACATGAAAGACCCCACCCCGGTGGCCAAGACGGTGTGCGCGGTGCTCTCCGACTGGTTGCCGTCCACCACCGGCACGGTCATCTACGCCGACGGCGGCGCCCACACGCAGCTGCTGTAGATGCAGTTCGACGCCGTCCTGCTCCTCTCGTTCGGCGGGCCCGAAGGGCCCGAGCAGGTGCGGCCGTTCCTGGAAAACGTCACCCGCGGACGCGGGGTGCCCCCGGAGCGACTCGACGCCGTCGCCGAGCATTACCTGCATTTCGGCGGCGTGTCGCCGATCAACGGCATCAACCGGGCCCTGATCGAGCAGCTGCGCGCCGAACTGGATCTGCCGGTGTACTTCGGCAACCGCAACTGGGAACCCTACGTCGAAGACGCCGTTGCGGCCATGGCCGACAACGGTGTTCAGCGCGCGGCGGTATTCACCACCTCGGCGTGGGGCGGGTTGTCCAGCTGCAGCCAATATGTCGAGGACATCGCCCGGGCCCGCGGGGCGGTCGGTGCGGGCGCCCCGGAACTGGTCAAGCTGCGCCAGTACTTCGACCATCCGCTGTTCGTGGCGATGTTCGCCGACGCCATCGCCGCGGCGGCCGAGACGTTGCCCGCCGCGCTGCGCGGCGACGCACGCCTGGTGTTCACCGCCCATTCGATCCCGGTGGCCGCCGACCAACGCCACGGCCCTTACCTGTACAGCCGCCAGGTCGGCTACGCCGCTCGGCTGGTTGCCGCCGCGGCGGGCTATGCGGACTACGACCAGGTGTGGCAGTCGCGCTCCGGGCCGCCGCAGATCCCGTGGCTGGCACCCGATGTCGCCGACCATCTCACCACGTTGGCCGGGACCGCGGCCGTCATCGTGTGCCCGATCGGTTTTGTCGCCGACCACATCGAGGTGGTCTGGGATCTAGACCACGAGTTGCGGCTGCAGGCCGAGGAGGCGGGCATCGCGTTCGCCCGCGCGGCCACTCCCAACGCCGACCGGCGCTTCGCCCGGCTGGCGCGAGAACTGGTCGACGAGCTGCGCTACGGCCAGGAGCCGGCACGGTCCCGTGGCCCAGAGCCGGTGCCCGGCTGCGGGTTTGGTGTCAACGGCGCGCCGTGTCGACCCCCGCATTGCGTGGCCGAACCCGCCTAAACCCGCCACGCGGACTGCACGATCGCGTTGACCGCGGCGATGCGCGCCGAGCGGACCACGGCGGCCAACGGACGCAGGGCGGTGCCGGCCAGTTGCGCGTCCGACGACGATTGCGCCCCGATCGGCATCAATCCTTCGACGGTGAGGATCGCATCGACGTGCGCGGCGTTGTCCAATACCCGCACTGCGCGCGGCGGGGCGTGGTCGGGAACCTGGTGATGCCGTGCCGTTTCCAGCACCTGCGCGACCAAGGCCCGCGGATCGTCCCCGGCGGCGTCGGTGCCGCCCAGCTCGATAGCGGCCAGCGCATCGGCGGCCGACCGCACCGCCGAGCGCAGCGCGTGTTCGGCCTCGCCCAGGTCGTGATGATCCAGGACCGGCGCGCCGGGCAGCGCATACACCGTCCAGGACAGCGTCTGGATCGCCGACGTGTTGTCGTCGGCGTCGTCGTGTTCGAAGTCGGGCACCAGCCCGATCGCGGTGTCGGAACCGTCGGGGTCGGCGACGAGCAGCGCCTCGCCGGCGGTCAGCGCGTCGCGTTCGAACTGCGTTCCGGCGGGGAGCCCGCGCACGTCGCCGGGCACCGGCAACACCATCGCGATCGCCGGCGCCGTGGGCCGGCCGGCGGCCGCGCGCACCGTCTGCAGCAGCGACATCACCCCCGCCTCGTGCACATCCGGCCACGGCAGGCCGGTGTTGCCGGCCGCGACGGCGTCGTAGGCAGTCACCGATTGTCTTGGCGCCCAAAGTGTTAGCGCGTCCAGAACATCGTCGGGCGCGGCCTGTCCGGCCAGCCAGGCATTGGCCCACACCGACAGGGTTGCGCTTGGGCACCACATGACGACGAGTCTAATATTGCCGCCCGTGCCAGACCCGTCGACGCGATAGGCTGGCGTTATGCCTGCCGCCCTGATCTGGCTGATCGTCGCGTTGGGTCTGGCTGGTGCCGAAGTACTGACCGGTGACATGTTTTTGCTGATGCTCGGTGGGGGCGCGCTGGCCGCCGCCGGAACCAGCGCGCTGCTGGACTGGCAGGTCTGGGCCGACGGCGCGGTATTCCTGGTGGTGTCGGTGCTGCTACTGGTGCTGGTGCGGCCCGGGCTGCGGCGGCGGCTCACCCCCGCGCCGGATACGACGACCGGTATCCAGGCGCTGGAAGGCAAGAGCGCGCTGGTGCTCGACCGGGTCGCCAGCCACCAGGGCCAGGTCAAGGTCGACGGCGATGTGTGGACGGCGCGGCCCCTCAACGACGGCGACGTCTACGAGCCCGGGGACAAGGTGACGGTCATGCACATCGACGGCGCCACCGCGGTGGTCTGGAAGAACGTCTAGAGAACGTCAAGGAGAAGGAGTTCCCATGGATGGCGCCGCTGCCGGTCTGGTGTTGCTGGTCGTCTTGGTGGTGTTCGCGGCCGTCGTGGTGGCCAAGTCGATCGCCCTGATTCCGCAGGCCGAGGCCGCGGTGATCGAACGGCTGGGCCGCTACAGCCGCACGGTCAGCGGGCAGCTGACGCTGCTGGTGCCGTTCATCGACCGGGTGCGCGCCCGGGTGGATCTGCGCGAGCGGGTGGTGTCCTTCCCGCCGCAGCCGGTGATCACCGAGGACAACCTGACGCTCTCGATCGACACCGTGGTGTATTTCCAGGTCACCAACCCGCAGGCGGCGGTGTACGCGATCAGCAACTACATCGTCGGCGTCGAGCAGCTGGCGACCACCACGCTGCGCAACGTGGTCGGCGGGATGACGCTGGAGCAGACGCTGACCTCGCGCGAGGTGATCAACAGCCAGCTGCGCGGCGTGCTGGACGAGGCGACCGGCCGCTGGGGGCTGCGGGTGGCGCGGGTGGAACTGCGCAGCATCGACCCGCCGCCGTCGATTCAGGCGTCGATGGAAAAGCAGATGAAGGCCGACCGGGAGAAGCGGGCGATGATCCTGACCGCCGAAGGCGCCCGGGAGTCGGCGATCAAACAGGCCGAGGGCCAGAAGCAGGCGGAGATCCTGGCCGCCGAGGGCGCCAAGCAGGCCGCGATCCTGGCCGCCGAGGCCGACCGGCAGTCCCGGATGTTGCGCGCCCAGGGGGAGCGGGCCGCCGCCTACCTGCAGGCGCAAGGCCAGGCCAAGGCCATCGAGAAGACGTTCGCCGCGATCAAATCCGGCCGGCCCACCCCGGAACTGCTGGCCTACCAGTACCTGCAGGTGCTGCCGGAGATCGCCAAGGGCGAGGCCAGCAAGGTGTGGGTGGTGCCCAGCGACTTCGGCTCGGCACTGCAGGGTTTCACCAAGCTGCTCGGCGCACCCGGGGAGGACGGGGTGTTCCGCTACCAGCCGTCGCCGGTGGAGAACGACCTGCCCCGACCGGAGGACGACTCCGAGGAGGTCGCCGACTGGTTCTCCACCGAAACCGATCCGGCGATCGTCGAGGCCGTCGCCAAGGCCGAGGCCGACGCCCGCAAGCCGGTGGACGGCACGGTGCCGCTGGCCCAGCCGCCCCGGCACCAGCAGCCGGTTCCCGGTGCGCTGCCGCCGCCGCAGCAGGCGCCCGGCGCCTACCCGCCGCCGGGGCAGTGAGACGGCCCGCCTGGCGTTGACTCTGCGCTGGGGGCGCAAAAGTGCGAGTAACCCCCGTCCTCAGCGCAGAGTCAATGCGGGTCGTAGAGTTTGATTATGGGCGCTTTGACCTCTCCGAAAACCTACGCCGCACTGGCCGCGTTCCAGGCCGGTGACGCGGTGGCGTGCGCGATCCCGATCTCCTACATCGCGAAAACCCTTGACGCACTGGGCGTCCCGGAGAATGTCCGGTGGGTGCTGCCGGTGTCGAAGGCCGCGTCGGTGATCGGCCTGCTCGCGGCGAGCCGCTTTCCGGCGCTGGCGCGGGTGACCACGGCGATGCTGACGCTGTATTTCGCGCTCGCGGTGGGCGCGCACATCCGGGCCAAGGACAAGGTGGTGAACACCATTCCGGCGGCGTCGTTCCTGGCGACGTATGCGGCGATGACGGTGAAGGGTCCGGACGCACCGCGATGACGCTGCCCACCGCGGCCACCGAACTGCTGGGCATCGACTATCCCATCGTGTCCGCGCCGATGGCCGGAGTCGGGGGAGGCGAATTGGCCGCCGCGGTCAGCGCCGCGGGCGGGCTGGGCCTGATCGGCGGCGGCTACGGCGACGAGACCTGGCTGCGGCACCAATTCGCGCTGGCCGACGGCGCCCGGGTCGGCTGCGGGTTCATCACCTGGGCGTTGGCGACCCAGCCGCGGCTGCTCGACGTGGCGCTGGGGTATCGCCCGGCGGCGGTGATGCTTTCGTTCGGCGACCCCGCGCCATTCGCGGACCAGATCCGGGCGTCGGGCGCGTCGCTGATCTGCCAGGTGCAAAACCTCGACCAGGCCGAGCGGGCGCTGCAGGTCGGCACCGATGTGCTGGTGGCCCAGGGCAGCGAGGCCGGCGGGCACGGCTACGGCCACCGCTCCACGATGACACTGGTGCCCGAGGTCGTCGACCTGGCTAACGGCACTCCGGTGCTGGCCGCCGGCGGGATTGCCGACGGGCGCGGGCTGGCCGCGGCGCTGATGCTGGGCGCGGCCGGGGTGCTGATGGGCACCCGCTTCTACGCCGCCGCCGAGGCATTGTCGACCGCGCACGCCCGCGACATCGTCGCGTCGGCCAACGGTGACAGCACCTGCCGCACCAGCGTTTACGACATTGTCCGCGGCCACCGGTGGCCGGAGGGGCAGCCGATGGCGGTGCTGCGTAACGCCTTCACCGACCGTTGGCACGGCGCCGAACCCGACCTGCGCGCGAACCTGGATGATGTTGTCGCCCAATACCAGCGGGCGGTGGCCGACGGCGACTACCGTATCGCCAACATCATCGTGGGTCAGGCGGTCGGGGTGATTCACGCGTCCGCGTCCGCGGCCGACATCGTGGCCGGGATCGCCGGTCAGGCCGCGGCGCTGCTCGGCCGCGACCTGACGGGTGGGGATTGACGGCGCCCAAAGCCGTTGCGGGTTAGTGCTCGTCGTAGTGGTCGCCGTGGGCGGCGTGCCGGTGGCCGTCGTGCAGGTAGTCCACGTGGTCGCCGTGCGGGATCGCCTCGTGGCCGCAGTCGGGGCCGTGGGTGTGCTCGGGGTGGGAGTGGGTCTGGTGGTCTGATTCAGTCATGCCCGCGACACTACCCAAAGAATGCGTACATAGCAATGTATGCATTCATCATGGGCGGCCGTCGGCCGGCACCAGGAAGCACACCAGCACCTTGACGAAGAGCAACACCGGCAGCCAGCCCAGCGCGGCCGGCAGCGGCAGCCAGATCAACCCAATCAGCGCCGCGGTCAGCGCCGCGCCGACGGCCACGGTCCGTTTGTGCTCGATCGGGGCGGATTCGATCACGGCCGCCGCACCCAGCAGCAGACCGGAGTTCGCGATCGCCCACACCCACCCGGTGCCGAACACCAGTGCCGGGACGACGAAGTAGGACGTGTGGACCAGCACAAACCCGAGCCGGAACCGGCGGGCATTCGCGCGGTGGTACCAGCGGTTGGCGGTGGGGGACGAGGTGGTGAAGATGCCGGCGATCAGGTCGACGATGATGACCGCCAGGACCGCGATCTGCAGCGCCGACCGGTCCCGCCACCCGCCCAGTTGCCACACATAGCCGGCGAGCAAGGCGGTGACGATCACGCTGCCGGCGACCGCCAGGAGGGTTTCGGTCCGGGGCCGCGGGGGCCCGAAAAAGCTGCGGCCCAACCCAACCCGCGCTTCGCGGGTGGTCATGACGCGGCGTCCAGTCGCAGTTCGACCAGCGGCAGCGGGGTATCGGTTTCGGTGACCTCGGTGCCGAGGGTCCGCTCGAGTACGGCCTTGAAACTAGCCCAGGCCCGGGGATGGCGAGCGATATAGCCGCCCAGGGTGCGGTCGGCC
This sequence comes from Mycobacterium talmoniae, assembly GCF_001854525.1. Classification (NCBI taxonomy): domain Bacteria; kingdom Bacillati; phylum Actinomycetota; class Actinomycetes; order Mycobacteriales; family Mycobacteriaceae; genus Mycobacterium; species Mycobacterium talmoniae. The sequence goes on along the minus strand of NZ_MLQM01000012.1, from coordinate 18,106 downwards.
TCCCGCTGGTCGAGGACCCGCGCCGTGGCGGGGCGGGGCGGGTGACTTCCGGCATAGACCCGCACCCGCGGATTCGCCTGGATATTGCGAAACCACTGGGCGCGGTCACCGAAACCGGAGGCCACCACATAGCTGTCGGGCGTGTGGTGGTCCACGACTTCGAGGACTACGTAGCGGGGCGCCCCGGATTTACGCCCGATGTGCTCGAGCATCAACAGCCGCGGGCCGAGCAGCCCGCCGAGGCGGGCGCGGTAGAGCCAGATCGGGGCGCGCATCAGCCGGCGGGAGCGCAGGATCCGCGCGGTGGTGGTGGCGAGGGTGGACATGGGTGCCTCCTTGGGTCAGGTGTCGCCGACGAGTCCGTCGCGGTAGACGGCGAAAACCTCACCGGCCCAGCGCCTGATGCCCGCCTCCGACAACGGATCGACGCCGAGCACCTCGGTCAGCCGGGGCCGCAGGGTCAGCACCGCGAGGTCGTTGACCAGCAGGAAGGCCGCCCGGACATCGGGATCGTCGCCGTGGCTGGCGGTCCCGGCGGCGACCATCGCGTCGAGCGTGTCCCGGCTGAGCCGGTACAGCCGGTCAAACAGCGCCGCTCCCACCGCGCCACCGCCGACCAACAGCCGACTCACGTACGCCGGAATCGCCGAGCCCGGCGGCAGCAGGGCGGCGAAGCCGTCCAACAGGCTGGGCAGCGCGGCCGGGCCCACCCCGTTGGCGCCGGTCTGCTGGGTCATCTCGGTCAGCAGCGCTTCGAAGGTGGCGACGACGTGGTTGTCCACCGCCTCGATCAGCCCGTCCTTGGAGCCGTAGTGCCGCACCAGCAGCGCCGGGGAAACGCCCGCCGCGGCCGCGATGTCGCGCAGGGTGACGCCGTCGGGCCCGTGCTCGGCGAATAGCCGCAACGCCTCATCGCGGATCCGCGCCCGCGCGGTCCGGTCATCGGCGGAGAGTGAATGCATGTTTACAATTGTAAACAAATGTTTAGTCGCTCGGCAACGGGTGGACGGATCGCCCCCAGCGCCGAACGTGCGTCCAGGGCGGGATTTAGCCGGAAAAGCCGCCGTCAGTGCACGTTCGGCGAATGAGGCGCGAAGCTGGTCTCAGCGGACCACGAGTGTCAGCAACTTTTTGCCCAATGACAGGGCGGCCGAGCCGTTTTCGGCAACAACGCACACCTGATCGCCGAAGCGGCGGCGCAGGTCGCGTTGCAGCCTGTCGTGCAACGTCGAGCCGGCCGCGGGGCAGCCGGGGCAGGCGCGGGTCACCCGCACCCGCACCTGGTCCCCGCCCACCGCCACCAGCTCAACCGCCCCGCCGTGGGATGCGGCCAGCGCACCGATCGGTCCGGCCAGCAGCTGCCCGGTCACCTGCGCCAGGTCGGCGGCAGACCCGGACGCGTCGACCCGCCAGCTACCCGGACTCCCCAGGGCGTCACCGAGCGCCGCGCGGACCTCGTCGCCGCGGGCGCGCCAGCTGTGCCCGGCGCCCAGCGTGATCGCCACCTCCGCACGGCCCACCACCAGTTCCTCGATCACCGCACCGTCGAGCAAGGCGCCCAGCCGGCCCGGCGCGCGGAGCACCGTGCCACCGGCCGGCAGGTGCTCGGCGGGGATCACCCAGCGCAGTTGCTGCGGGTTGCCGGTCGCCACCGCATGCATCGGGATCATGCGCCCAGCCCCATCGCGATCGACCGGGCGGCGAACGCCATCACCCAGGCCAGCGCAAACATGTAGCCAAACGCGAACGCGGGCCACCGCCACGAGTTGGTTTCCCGGCGCATCACCGCGACCGTCGACATGCACTGCAGCGCATACATGAAATACACCATCAACGCGATCACCGTCGGCGCGGTGAACACCCGCTGGCCATGCTCATCGGTCAGGGTGGCCAACGCCGCACCCGGATCCTCGGGGTTGGTCGCCGCCGACACCTGGCCGAGGGTGGACACGAACACCTCCCGCGCCGACAACGACCCCACCAGGGCGACGTCGGTGCGCCAGTCGAAGCCCAGCGGGGCGAACACCGGCTCGATCGCCTTACCGACGTCGGCGGCGTAGCTGTGGTCCATCACGTAGGACGCCGCCGCGGCCGGCTCCAGCTGCGCGGTTTCCGCGGCGCGGGTGGGCAGGTTCAGCAGCACCCACAGCACCAACGAGGTGGCCAGGATGACGGTGCCGGCCTTCCGCAAGAAGATCTTCGCCGCGTTCCACATCGTGACCAGAACCGCTGTGGGGGAGGGGAAACGATACGGCGGCAGCTCCATGGTGAACGGCAGCAGATCGCTGCGCAGGATCGTCGACTTGAACACCCAGGCGGCGATCAACGCCGAGGTGCCCCCGCCGAGATACAGCAGAAACATGGTGACGCCCTGCGCGCTGAAACCCCACCACCGGGTGTGCGGCGCCACCAGCAACCCGACCAGCAGGGTGTACACCGGCAGCCGTGCCGAACACGTCATCAGCGGGGCGCTGATCACGGTGGCGATCCGGTCGCGTGACGACGGCAGCGTCCGGGTCGCCATAATCCCGGGCACCGCGCACGCGAACGAGGACAGCATCGCCACGAAGGCGCGGCCTTCCAGACCGGTGCGGGCCATCACCGCATCCATCAAGAACGCGGCCCGCGACATGTAGCCCACGTTCTCCAGCAGGGCGATCAGCAAGAACAGCAGCACAATCTGCGGGATGAACTGCAGCACCGTGCCGACACCGCCGATCACGCCGTCCCCGATCAGGCCGCGCAGCACGGGGTTGCCGACGTGCCCGGCGACTTGCTCACCTAGCCACCCGAGTCCGCGCGCCACCCAATCCTGCAGCGGCGCGGCGACGGTGAAGACGACCTGGAAGAAACCGAACATCACCGCGAAGAAGATGACGGTGCCCCACAGCGGGTGCAGCACCACCGCATCGATGCGGCCGGTGCGTCGGTCGTGGTGCGGGGCTACGTAATCGGCGGCGGCCAGCACCGAGGTGCCCCAGGCGTCGACGGCGTCGGCGTCGTCGGGGGGCAGCACCGGCGGCCGCGGCCAGGAGTCGATGGCGCGCAGTTGGGCGCGCAGCTTCGCGATCCCGGAGCCGCGGTGGGCGACGACGGCGGTCACCGGGATGCCCAGCGCGGTCGAGAGGGCTTCCAGATCGAGCCGGCCGCCGCGGGCGGTCAACTCGTCGGTCATGGTGAGCACCAGTTGGCAGGGCAGGTCCAGGCGCAGCACCTGCGCCACCAGCAGCACCGAGCGGCGCAGGGTGGTGGCGTCGGCGACCAGCACGATCGCGTCCGGGGGCTCGACGCCGTCGAGGTCGCCGGCGAGCAGGTCGGTCACCACCTGCTCGTCCGGGCTGATCGGGTCCAGGCTGTAGGTGCCGGGCAGGTCCTCGATCGCCAGCGCGACGTTCTCATCGGTGAGCGTGCCGACACTGCGTCCCACGGTGACACCCGGATAGTTGCCGGTCTTGGCGCGCAACCCGGTCAGGTGATTAAAGACACTGGTCTTGCCCGCATTCGGGCTGCCGACCAGCGCCACCCGCCGCGCCCCTGCCACAACAGCGCCGGCCGGCCGGTCGTGACAGGTGGTCATCGGTCGCCGTCCGGGACGACTTCGATCAACTGCGCCTCGGTGCGACGCAGGCACAGCTCGGTGTCTTGCACGCGGTAGATGGTGGGATCACCCAGCGGAGCCCGGCGGATCACGTCGACCCGGCTGGCCGGGCGAAACCCCAACTGCCGCAGCCGGGTGACCACCGCGGCCGCGGCCTGCGGCGTCGCGCCGACGATGGTGCCCCGCTGGCCGGGGGCCAGCTGGGCGAGCACCATCGCCGAACCCGGTTGCTGCGGCGAGCGCCGCGTCGCCCTGCGCATGGACCTGCCCTAACGTTAGATCGCCTTACCGATGTAAGGTACACCTAACTTCGGGGGTCGTCACCCGGCATTGGCGGCGCCCCTCGGCCGCACCGAGATCGACGTTTTCGTGCAAAAGTTCGAGTGCGGCGCTCCGAAACGTCGATCTCGACGCACGCGGGGCAGCCGCCCCACGGGCGGTTACCGCCCCGACGGCGCTCAGCGGGTGACCGCGGGCTCGGCGGGCTCCTCGATGGCGTCGGCCCGCGCCCGGTGCCGACGATGGCTGCGCACCTCGTAGACCAGCAGCGCGACCCCGACGGCGGCCGTGCACAGCGTCACCAAAAACAGCAGCGGGCTCACATCGCCGGTCAGCGCATTGCCGAGGACCACCACCGCGGCGGTGCCGGGCAGCAGGCCGACCAAAGTGGCCAGCGTGTAGGGCAGGGTGCGCACCGCCGACGCACCGGCCGCGTAGTTGAGCACCGCGAACGGCACCGCCGGGATCATCCGCAGCGACAAAATCGCCGGCCAGCCGCGCTGGCGCAGCCGGTCGTCGAGCGAATCGACGCGCGGGTGGCGCAGCACCCGGCTGAACTGCCAGCCCACCGCCCGCACCAGCAGCAGTGCGATCACCGCGCTGGCCGCGCTGGCGACCACCGCTAGCGTCACGCCCAGCACCGGCCCGAACAGCAACCCGGCGGCCAGGGTGAACACGGTGCGGGGAAACGGAAACACGGTGACCACGATGTGCGCGGCCAAAAACGCCAACGGAAACCACGGCCCCACCGAGGTCGCCCAGTCCCGCACCTGCACCGCCGTGGGCACCGGCACCAGCAGCGCCACCGCCACCAGGACCACGATCCCGCCCACCGTGGCCAGGATCCGGCGGCGGGGGAGTTGACGGACCGTCGCGACGGCCGCAGGCCACACGCCGCGCAGCGGCTGGGGGAGGCGGGACGTCACGGGCTCCAGGTTACGGGCCCAGGGTGAACAACTTGCGTCACGTGCGTGGAGTTTCGTGCCCCGGCGCCCCTCGCCCCGCACCCGCCGAGAGCCATCATTTAGCCTGGTTAACACGTGTCGGGTAGCACTGGAGCCGCTACTCGCGAGTAACAACAGGAGCCGCCGGTGTCAATCGACGTGTCCGCCGACTTGGAGCAGGCCCGCGCCCGATGGCGCACGGCGGTAGCCGGAGTGTTGGCCAAGAGTTCGCGGCGGGATCCGGTCGACCTCGGTGACGAGCCGGAGCGGCTGCTGGACACGGCCAGCGATGGGTTGGTCATCCGGCCGCTGTACACCGCGCTCGACGCGCTCCCGGAGCCGCCGCTGCCGGGCACCTGGCCGTTCGTCCGGGGAGGAGACGCGACGCGGGATGTCAATACCGGCTGGAAAGTCGCCGAAGCGTTTCCGATCAACGGCCAGGCGTCGGTCGCGGCGACCAACGGCGCGTTGCTGCTGGCCCTAACCGAGGGCGTCAGCGCGTTGGCGCTGCGTATCGGCGCCGACGGGGTGGCACCGACCGACCTGGACCGGCTGTTCGAAGGCATCTACCTGGAGTTGGTGCCGGTGGTCTTTGACGGCGCCGGCGGTGCCGACTTCACCGCCGCGGCCGACGCGGTGTTGGGCCTGGTCGAAAACCTCGAGGAAGCCAAGCACCAGACGCTGTCGGTCGATTTGGGTGCGGACCCGCTGACCGCGCCGCTCAGCGGGCGCCCGGCCCCCGCGATCGACGACGTGGTCGCGGTCGCGGCCCGGCTGGCCGGGCACCCGGGCGGGTTGCGGACCCTCACCGTCGACGGCCCGGCCTTCCACAACCTGGGCGCCGACGCGGCGTGGGAGCTCGCCGGCTGCCTCACCGCGGCCGTCGCCTACCTGCGGCTGCTGGGCGAATCGGGCCTCTCGGTGGCGGAGGCCTTGCGGCAGATCAGTGTCCGGCTGGCCGCCGACGACGACCAATTCATGACGATCGCGAAAATGCGGGCCGCCCGGCAGCTGTGGGCGCGGGTGGCCGAGGTGGTCGGCGAGCCGGACCGCGGCGCGGTCACCGTGCACGCGCAGACCTCGCTGCCGATGATGACCCAGCGCGATCCCTGGGTGAACATGCTGCGCACCACGCTGGCCGCGTTCGGTGCCGGGGTGGGCGGCGCCGACACCATCCTGGTGTGGCCGTTCGACACCGCCATTCCCGGCGGCTTCCCGGACACCGCGTCCAGCTTCTCGCGCCGGATGGCCCGCAACACCCAGCTGCTGCTGCTCGAGGAATCGCATCTGGGCCAGGTGTTGGACCCCGCCGGCGGGTCGTGGTTCGTCGAAGACCTCACCCAGCAGCTCGCGCAGCAGGCCTGGCAGCACTTCCAGGCCGCCGAACAGCGCACGGCGCGCGGCGGATTCGACGCCGCCCGCGCCTACATCGCCGAGCAGATCGCCGAGGTCGCCGCCCAGCGCGCCGACGACATCGCGCACCGGCGCACCGCGATCACCGGGGTCAACGAATACCCGAACCTGGCCGAACCCCCGCTGCCGCCGACCGAGTCGACCACCCCGGTGCGGCGCTACGCCGCGGAATTCGAAGCGCTGCGCGACCGCTCGGACGCCTACCTGGAGCGGGCGGGGTCCCGGCCCCAGGCGCTGCTGCTGCCGCTGGGCCCGCTGGCCGAGCACAACATCCGCAGCACCTTCGCGGCCAACCTGCTGGCCTCCGGGGGGATCGAGGCGATCAACCCCGGCCCGCTGGACGCGGCCGGGGTGGCCGCGGCGGTGTCGGCGGCCGGGTCGCCGACCGTCGCCGTCGTGTGCGGCACCGACGCCCGCTACGGCGCGGAGGCCGGTGAGGTGGTGGCCGCCGCCCGCGCCGCCGGCGTCGACCAGATCTATCTCGCCGGACCGGAAAAAGCGGTCGCCGACACCGAGCCCAAGCCCGACGCCTACCTGACCGCGAAAATCAATGCGGTGGAGGCGTTGTCGAATCTGCTCACCCGATTGGGGGCCTGAGGACGATGACCGTCAACGATGTCGCCGGCCAGCCGGCCGCGCAAACCGCCACCGCGGTACCCAATTTCGCCGACGTCCCGCTGCGCACTGGCCGGGCACCCGAGCCGGCCACCGAGGCGGCCGTCGCCGATCACGTCGCCGCCGCCGCGTCCGCGCACGGCTACACCCCCGACCAACTGGACTGGCACACCCCCGAAGGCATTGTCGTCAAACCGGTGTACATCGCCGCCGACCGGGACGCGGTCGTCGCCGATGGCTATCCGTTGGACAGTTTTCCGGGGGAGTCGCCGTTCATCCGGGGGCCCTACCCGACGATGTACGTCAACCAGCCCTGGACCATCCGCCAGTACGCGGGGTTCTCCACCGCCGCCGAATCCAACGCGTTCTACCGGCGCAACCTGGCCGCCGGGCAGAAGGGTCTGTCGGTGGCGTTCGATTTGGCCACCCACCGCGGCTACGACTCCGATCACCCCCGGGTGCAGGGCGACGTCGGAATGGCCGGGGTGGCCATCGACTCCATCCTGGACATGCGGCAGCTCTTCGACGGGATCGACCTGAGCGCGGTCAGCGTGTCGATGACGATGAACGGCGCGGTGCTGCCGATCCTGGCGTTGTATGTGGTGGCCGCCGAGGAGCAGGGGGTGCCGCCGGAGAAGCTGGCCGGCACCATCCAGAACGACATCCTCAAAGAGTTCATGGTGCGCAACACCTACATCTATCCGCCCAAGCCGTCGATGCGGATCATCTCCGACATCTTCGCCTACACCAGCGCCAAGATGCCGAAGTTCAACTCGATCTCGATCTCCGGCTACCACATCCAGGAAGCCGGCGCCACCGCGGATTTGGAGCTGGCCTACACGCTGGCCGACGGGGTGGACTACATCAAGGCGGGCCTGGACGCCGGCCTGGACATCGACAAGTTCGCCCCGCGGTTGTCGTTCTTCTGGGGCATCGGGATGAACTTCTTCATGGAGGTCGCCAAGCTGCGCGCCGGCCGGCTGCTGTGGAGCGAGCTGGTCGCCCAGTTCAACCCCAAAAGCGCGAAATCGCTGTCGCTGCGCACCCATTCGCAGACCTCGGGCTGGTCGTTGACCGCCCAGGACGTCTACAACAACGTGGCCCGCACCTGCATCGAGGCGATGGCCGCCACCCAGGGCCACACCCAGTCGCTGCACACCAACGCGCTGGATGAGGCGCTGGCGCTGCCCACCGACTTCTCCGCGCGCATCGCCCGCAACACCCAGCTGCTGCTGCAGCAGGAGTCGGGCACCACCCGGCCGATCGACCCCTGGGGCGGTTCGTACTACGTGGAGTGGCTGACCCACCAGTTGGCGCAGCGGGCCCGGGCGCACATCGCCGAGGTCACCGAGCACGGCGGGATGGCGCAGGCCATCAACGACGGCATCCCCAAGCTGCGCATCGAGGAGGCCGCCGCCCGCACCCAGGCACGCATCGACTCCGGGCGCCAACCGCTGATCGGGGTCAACAAGTATCAGGTCGACGAAGACCACGAGGTCGAGGTGCTCAAGGTCGAGAACAGCCGGGTGCGCGCCGAGCAGCTGGCCAAACTCGAGCAGCTGCGCGCCGAGCGGGATCAGGGCGCCTGCGAGGCCGCGTTGGCCGAGCTGACCCGCGCGGCCGCGGCCACCGGCCCGGCCGGGGACGACGGATTAGGCAATAACTTGATGGCGCTGGCCATCAACGCGGCCCGGGCCAAGGCCACCCTGGGGGAGATCTCCGACGCGTTGGAGAAGGTTTACGGTCGTCATCAGGCGGAGATCCGTACCATCGCCGGGGTCTACCGCGACGAAGTCGGGAAGGGCAGCAACATCGCCAGCGCCACCGAATTGGTCGAGAAGTTCGCCGAAGCCGACGGCCGCCGACCCCGCATCCTGGTCGCCAAGATGGGCCAGGACGGGCACGACCGCGGCCAGAAGGTGATCGCGACCGCGTTCGCCGACATCGGATTCGACGTCGACGTGGGCTCGCTGTTCTCCACCCCGGACGAGGTGGCCCGCCAGGCCGCCGACAACGACGTGCACGTGGTCGGGGTGTCCTCGCTGGCGGCCGGACACCTGACCCTGGTACCCGCGCTGCGCGACGCGCTGGCCGAGGTCGGCCGGCCCGACATCATGATCGTGGTGGGTGGGGTGATCCCGCCCGGTGACTTCGACGAGCTGTACGCCGCCGGCGCGACCGCGATCTTCCCGCCCGGCACGGTCATCGCCGACGCCGCGATCGGATTGCTGGAGAAGCTCGCCGATCGCCTCGGCTACCACCTGCAGTAGATGACCGCGAAGGACAACACCGTCGAAGAGTTGGCGGCGGCGGTGCGCAGCGGGGACCGTTCGGCGCTGCCGCGCGCCATCACGCTGGTCGAGTCCACCCGCGCCGACCATCGCGAGCAGGCCCAGCAGCTGCTGTTGGAGCTGATGCCGCAGGCCGGCAACGCCCACCACGTGGGTATCACCGGGGTGCCCGGGGTGGGCAAGTCGACCACCATCGAGGCGCTCGGCATGTATCTGATCGAGCAGGGGCACCGGGTCGCGGTGCTGGCGGTGGATCCCTCCTCGAGCCGCACCGGCGGCTCGATCCTGGGCGATAAGACCCGAATGCCGCGCCTGGCCGTCCATCCGGACGCCTACATCCGCCCGTCGCCGACCTCGGGCACCCTGGGCGGGGTGGCCAAGGCCACCCGGGAAACCATCGTGTTGCTGGAGGCCGCCGGCTTCGACGTGATCCTGGTGGAGACGGTCGGCGTCGGGCAATCCGAGGTGACGGTGGCCCAAATGGTGGACACCTTCGTCTTTTTGACCCTGGCCCGCACCGGCGACCAGTTGCAGGGCATCAAAAAGGGTGTCCTGGAACTGGCCGACGTCGTCGTGGTGAACAAGGCCGACGGGGCGCACCTGGCCGAGGCCCGGGCGGCGGCCCGGGAACTCGCCGGCGCGATCCGGCTGATCTATCCGCGCGAAACCCTGTGGCGGCCACCGGTTCTGACCATGAGCGCGCTCGAAGGAACCGGGCTGCCGGAGATGTGGGACACCGTCGAACGGCATCGTCGGGTGCTGACCGAGGCCGGCGAATTCGAGGCGCGCCGCCGGGCCCAGCAAGTCGACTGGACCTGGCAGATGGTCCGCGACACCGTGCTGGACCGGGTGCTGTCCCATCCCGCGGTGCGCCAGATCCGCGCCGAGCTGGAACGGCAGGTTCGGGACGGGGAGCTGACGCCGGCACTGGCCGCTCAGCAAATCCTCAACGTCGCATCAGGCTAACAGTTAGGTAACGTCAGTTTTGTTTGCGAACCAGGCAGGTAGATTCGAAATCATGAGGCAACGACGCCTTGCAGAGCGCCACCTGGACCTGCCCCGCGGCGTACGCGGTGCGGCGGATCCCCACTTCGCCTGCGCGGTGCGCAGCTTCGCCGCCCTGTTCCCCGGGCGCCGCTTCGGCGGTGGGGCACTGGCCGTATATCTGGACGGTGAGCCCGTCGTTGATGTGTGGACGGGCTTCTCGGACCGCCGCGGCGAGGTCCCATGGTCGGCCGACACCGGCACCATGGTCTTTTCGGCGACCAAGGGCGTGGCCGCCACGGTCATCCACCGACTGGTCGACCGCGGGCTGATCGACTACGACGCGCCGGTCGCGCACTACTGGCCCGAGTTCGGTGTCCACGGCAAAGACACCCTCACCGTGCGCGAGATGCTGCGGCATCGGGCCGGGCTGTCCGAACTGCACGGCGTCAGCAAGGCGGACTTGCTGGACCACGTGGCGATGGAGCAGCGGCTCGCGGCGGCCCCACCCGGGCGGCTGCTGGGCAAACCCGCCTATCACGCGTTGACCTTCGGGTGGCTGCTGTCGGGGCTGGCGCGCGCCGTCACCAGGCTGGGCATGCGGGAGCTGATCCGCGACGAGGTCGCGGCCCCGTTGGGCACCGACGGCCTGCATTTGGGCCGGCCCCCGGTCGACGCGCCCACCCGGGTGGCGCAGATCATCACGCCGCAAGGCACCCTGGCCAACCCGGTGTTCAACTCGCTGGCACCGCGGATCGCCGCGCTGCCGCTGTCCGGCATCTTCGGCGCCACGTACTTTCCCGGGATGAGAGCCGTGGTGCAAGGCGACATTCCGCTGTTGGACGCCGAAATCCCGGCGGCCAACGGGGTAGCGACCGCCCGGGGGCTGGCCCGGATGTACGGCGCGATCGCCAACGGCGGCGCCATCGACGGCATCCAGTTCCTGTCCCCGGAACTGGTGGCCGGGCTGACCGGTCGGCGCAGCCTGCGGCTGGACCGCAATATGGTCATGCCGCTGGCGTTCCATCTGGGCTACCACGCGGTGCCGGTGCCCGGGGTGCTGCCCGGCTTCGGCCACGTCGGGCTGGGCGGCTCGCTGGGCTGGGCGGATCCGGCCACCGGGCTGGCGTTCGGCTTCGTGCACAACCGGCTGCTCACGCCGTTCGTGTTGGCCGACCATGCCGGGTTCGTCGCAACCGGCGCGCTGTTGCGCCGGGGCGCCGCCGACGCCCGCAAACACGGGTTCACGCCGGTGGCCGACTTCGGAGCGCCGTACCCGGAACCGGGCGAAGCCGCCGGCTAGGGGCCCGCCCGGTCCGCTCAGTAGTTGTTACAGGAGCCGGCGACCTGCTGGACAAGCCCGAAGTACTGCTGCGCCTCGGGCATGGCCTGCACCTGCTGGGCCATCCGTTGCCGCTGGTCGGGCGGCGAGGCGAGGAACCGGCGCAGATAGCCCTGGGCCATCGGTGACGCGTTGAGTTGCGCGGCCGCGTTCGGGTCTTGCGCGTTGATGGCGGACACCACCTGCGAGTAGTTGCAGGTCGTGTTGATGATCGGACCCAGATCGGGGTCCGCCGATGCGATCCCGGCGCCGGCGGTCAAGGACACTGCCAAGCCGCCAACCGCGACGGCCAGCCTGGTCAATGAGATTGTCACCATGCTTGGACACCTTCCAACTAGTGGGCCGTCGAACCCAGACATCGACGACATCGAGCCGAGTCGCTGGTCGTTAGCCAGGCTAGCAGGATAATCGGCGGGGTGCTTACACCGAAAGACGCGTGTGGCGGGTCAACCGTTTACAGCTGCACCCGGGGCCGCTGGAACCACCGCATCTTCTGTCGCCACGCCTGCGCCGACGCCACCGCGCAGATCGAGCCGGCGATACAGGCGAACAGCCAGACCAGCCGCCCGCCCTCCACGGCCTGGATCTGCTTGTCGACGGCGGTGACGGCGCGGACCACACAGGCCAGGATCGCGCTGGTCGCGCCGAGAACGTAGATGTTGGCGACGCGCCGCGACCGGGGGTCTTTGCGCAGGATCAGTAGCGCCCGCGACGCGTAGCCGAGCAGGTAGATCAGCATGGCGGCCAGCAGCACCCAATACAGGCTGAGCCACCCGTCGGTGGTCAGCTGGAAGAAATCGGGCCGATAGGTCTGGGCGGCGTTGCTCAACGAGAAGGTGATCAGCAGCACCGGGATGCATATCGTGGCGGGGCGCTCCACAAACTGGCGAAATGACTCCTGCATGGTGTCGTCGTCGGCGAGCCGGCCCAGCGCGTGGTAGATGATGGCGGTGGCCGCGACGATGAAGCAGTCGTGGGCGAGGAAGTCCTCCAGATTCCAGCGGCCGGTCAGCCGGTGCAGGAAGGTACCGATCGTCTCGGAGGCGATCGGCGACGCCAGCACCACCGCGCACCCCTGTAGGGCGACGTTGACGGTGGCGGCGACCTCCCACCGGGACCGCCAGGTCACCCGCCGGATCCACAGACTCCATGCAATGGCCGCGATGGTGAACCCGATCAGCGCGGTAACTGCCATAGACGAAGCCTGCCCTTAAGTGCTCAGCCCCCCATGACTTGTGTCACCTTACACGAGCGGTGACTTGTGTCACGTTACACGGGCGGCGCATCGGTGCGGGGCCGCATCTCGGACAACTTCTTGCGCCGCGGTGCGCCGACGATGACGTCGGTGGTCGCGGATCCGGCCGGCGCCGAGCGCAGTCCCTCGATCTCCTCGGCCAGCGCGGTGATTTCTTCCGGGTCGAGCAGCCGGTACCGGGTCAACAGCTCGGCGCGGTTGATGCCCAGGTTGGTCGCGGCCTTGCGCAGGTTATCCGCTGTGATCAGCGTTCCCTTATCCAACTGGTCGTAGTAGGTGGAGCGGCGCAGGTTCATCGCCGTCCAGATCTCTTCTCTGCTGAGTGTCCGGCCAGCCAGATATGACAGCACCACGGCGAGGTCTTTGCCGGTGTCATCGGGATACATGCATGTAACAATATCCGAATATTTGGCCCATTGATCCAATGGGTTCGCTATGAACCTCGGTCTGCCCTGCTCATGACTGCATTCCCGTGGCTTCATCCGTAGTTCCGGAGCAAAGGTCCAATTTGTTGGACTGCGGTGCTAGCATCGGCCGCTATGCGGGGACACCCTTTCCCTGCGCCGTAAGTGGACTCATGCTCGCTTACTGCCGAGCAAGGGATGAGGAGATTTGGTCTTGGGCAAACCGCATGCTGCTCCCGTTGCGGTCATCGGTATGGCGTGCCGCCTCCCGGGCGGGATCGACTCCCCCGAGCAGCTGTGGGAAGCGCTGGACCGTGGCGACGATTTCGTCACCGAGATTCCAATTGAGCGCTGGGACGCCGACGAGTATTACGATCCGGAGCCCGGGGTGCCGGGCCGGTCGGTGTCGCGCTGGGGCGCGTTCCTCGACGATATCGCCGGCTTCGATCCCGCGTTCTTCGGCATCAGCGAGCGCGAAGCGATCGCAACCGACCCGCAGCACCGTCTGTTGCTGGAAACCGCGTGGGAGGCGGTCGAGCACGCCGGTATCGAGCCGGCGCGGCTGGCCGGATCGCGGACCGGGGTGTTCATCGGATTGACCCACGGCGACTACCAACTGGTGGCTGCCGATGCGCACGCCATCGAAGGCCCCTACGGGTTCACCGGCAACAACTTCAGCCTGGCCTCGGGGCGGATCGCCTACGCGCTGGGACTGCACGGTCCGGCCTACACCGCCGACTCGGCCTGCTCGTCGAGCCTGCTGGCCGTGCACATGGGCTGCCGCAGCCTGCACGACGGGGAAAGCGACCTCGCGCTGGTCGGCGGTGCCTCGATCATGCTGGAACCCCGCAAAATGTCCTCCGGGTCGGCGCAGGGCATGCTCTCGGGCACCGGCCGCTGCCACGCCTTCGACGTCGCCGCCGACGGCTTCGTGCCCGGCGAAGCCTCGGTCATGCTGCTGCTCAAACGCTTGGACGACGCGCAGCGGGACGGGGACCGGGTCTTGGCGGTGGTCCGCGGTAGCGCCGCCAACCAGGACGGCCACACCGTGAACATCGCGACACCATCCCGGGACGCCCAGGTCGCGGTGTATCGGGCGGCGCTCGACGCCGCCGCCGTCGACCCGACCACCGTCGGCATGGTGGAGGCCCACGGCACCGGCACCCCGGTGGGCGACCCCATCGAGTACGCGAGCCTGGCGGAAGTCTATGGAATCGACCATCCCTGCGCGCTGGGATCGGCGAAGACCAACTTTGGCCACGCGCAGTCGGCGTCCGGCGTGGTGGGACTGATCAAAACGGTTCTCGCGCTGCAACATGCCGCGGTGCCGCGGAACCTGCATTTCACCCGGATGCCCGACGAGATGGCGCGCATCAGCACCAAACTGTTTGTGCCGCAGGCCACCACCGACTGGCCCGGGGACGTCGCCGGGCCGCGGCGAGCGGCGGTATCGTCCTACGGCCTATCCGGCACCAACGTGCACGCCATCCTGGAGCAGGCGCCCACCGCCGAACAAGAGCGGCCGGGCCCCACCCGGGCCGCCGAGTCGCTGCTGTTCCCGCTGTCCTCCACCTCCGCCGACGAGCTGCGCCGCACCGCGCGCCGGTTGGCCGACTGGGTGGACAGCCGCGCCGACGAGCTGGTGATCGAAGACCTGGCCTACACGCTGGCGCGTCGGCGGGCGCACCGCCCGGTCCGCACCGTGGTGCTCGCCGGCGACGCCCCGCAGCTGGTCGCGGCGCTGCGCGAGGTCGCGGACGGTGACACCCCCTATCAGGACGCGGTGGCCCACGGCGACCGGGGCCCGGTCTGGGTGTTTTCCGGTCAGGGCTCGCAGTGGGCCGGGATGGGAGCACAGCTGCTGGCCGGCGAACCGGTGTTCGCCGCGACCGTGGCCGCGCTGGAGCCGCTGATCGCCGCGGAGTCCGGTTTCTCGGTCACCGCGGCGATGTCGGCACCCGAAACCGTCACCGGGATCGATCGGGTGCAGCCCACGGTGTTCGCCATGCAGGTCGCGTTGGCGGCAACGCTGAAGTCCTACGGCGTCACGCCGGGAGCGGTCATCGGGCATTCGATGGGCGAGGTCGCCGCGGCGGTCGTCGCCGAGGCGCTGACGCTGGCCGACGGGGTGGCGGTGATCTGCCGCCGCTCCCGGCTGATGGCCGGCATCGCCGGATCCGGCGCCATGGCATCGGTGGAACTGCCTGCGCAGCAGGTTCTTTCGGAACTGGCTGCCCGCGGCGTGACCGACGTCGTGCTCTCGGTCGTCGCGTCGCCGCAGTCGACGGTCGTCGGCGGTGCGACGGAGTCGATCCGCGCTTTGGTCGCGGAGTGGGAGCAGCGCGGGCTGATGGCGCGCGAGGTCGCCGTGGACGTCGCGTCCCACTCGCCGCAGGTCGACCCGATTCTCGACGAGCTCACCGACGCGCTGGCCGATCTCGCGCCGACGGAGCCAACGGTGCCGTACTACTCGGCCACCCTGTACGACCCGCGCGACCCGGCCGACTTCGACGCCTACTACTGGGTCGACAACCTGCGCCACACGGTGCGGTTTTCGGCGGCCGTGCAGGCGGCGATGGAAGACGGCCACCATGTGTTCGGGGAGCTGGCGCCGCACCCGCTGCTGACCCACGCCGTCGACCAGACGGCCCAGGCGCTCGACCTCCGGCTGGCCGCACTGGCCAGCATGCGGCGCGGGGTGGAGCTGCCGGACGGGCTGCGCGGCTTTGTGGCCGACCTACACAGCGCCGGGGCGGCGGTGGACTTCGCCGCGCTGTATCCCGCCGGGCGGCTGGTGGACGCGCCGCTGCCGACCTGGACCCATGTCCCGCTGATGCTGATCCCGGACGATCCCGAGCACGCGCACGGCGGCGCCATCGTCGCCGTCCATCCGCTGCTCGGTGCCCATGTGCACCTGCCGGAGGAGCCGGAACGGCACGTGTGGCAAACCGATGTCGGCACGACCGCGCAGCCGTGGCTGGCCGACCACCAGGTGCACCAGGTGGCCGCGCTGCCCGCGGCGGCCTACTGCGAGATGGCGCTGACAGCGGCGCGCACCGTGTTCGGTGAACCAGCCGAGGTGCGGGACATCACCTTTGACCAGATGCTCTTGCTGGAGGACCGAACGCCGGTTTCGGCCACCGCCGCGGTGACGGCTACGGGTGTCGTCGACTTCGCCGTCGAGACCCATCAGGACAGCGTCGTGACCCGGCGCGCCGCCGCGGTGCTGCACCCGGTCGACGACGACGGCCCGCCACCGCCCTACGACATCGCGGAACTGCTTGCCGCCCACCCCCATCGGGTCGACGGCGCCGAGATGCGTGGGTTCTTCGCCCAGCGCGGGATCGGGTACGCCCCCGCGTTCGCCGGCCTGGTCGCCGCCCACACCCCCGACGCTGCCGCGGACACCGTGCTGGCCGAGGTCGCCCTGCCCGGCTCCATCCGGTCACAGCAACGCGCCTACACGGTCCACCCCGGGCTGTTGGACGCCTGCTTTCAGGCCGTCGCGGCGCACCCCGAGCTGAGCGGCGACAGCTCCGGCGAGTTGTTGTTGCCGCTGGGGGTGGGTCGGCTGCGGGCCGTGGCCTCCACCCGCAACGCCCACTACTGCTACGCCAGGCTGACCAGCATCAGCCCCACCGAAGTCGACGCCGACCTCGAGGTCTTGGATGCGACCGGGGCGGTCCTGCTGACGGTGACCGGGCTGCGGCTGGGCAGCGGCGCCTCGGCCAGCGGGCGCCGGGCTCGGGTGCTCAACGAGCGGCTGCTGACGGTGGACTGGCGGCAGCAGGAGCCGCCCCAGGCCAGCGGCGCCGACGCGGGGGCCTGGCTGGTGATCGGCAGCTCCGACAGTGCGGACCTGGTGGCCACCTCGGTGGCCGACGAGTTGAAACGCAATGACGCCGAGGTCACCACGATGGTTTGGCCGCAGCGCGCTGACCACGCCGCGGCCGCCGACCGGCTGCGGCGCGAACTTGCCACGACCGCGTTCACCGGTGTGGTGGTCGTGACCGCACCGGACGACAGCGCCGCCGAGGACACGACCCCGGTTCGGGGTCAGCTGGCCGTGAGCCAGCTGACCCACATCGCCCGCGAGGTCGCGGAAACCCCTGGCGGGCCGGCGCGGCTGTTCGTGCTGACCCGCAACACCCAGACCGTGCTGGCCGGTGACGTGGCCAACCTGGAGCAGGCCGGGCTACGCGGGCTGATGCGGGTGATCGGGATCGAGCATCCGGCGCTGCGCGCCACCCAGATCGACGGCGATGACGCCCTTGACACCGCGCAACTGGTGGCGCAATTGCTGTCCGGATCGGACGAGGACGAGACCGCCTGGCGGGGCGACCGCTGGTTTGTCGCGCGGCTGAACCTGAGCCCCTTACGTCCCGACGAGCGGCACACCACCGTCGTCGACCACCAGCGTGACGGGATGCGACTGCAGGTGCGCACCCCGGGGGACCTGCAATCCCTGGAATGCACCGCGTTCACCCGGGTGCCGCCGGGACCGGGCCAGATCGAGGTCGCGGTCACCGCCTCCAACCTCAACTTCGCCGACGTGCTGGTCGCCTACGGCCGGTATCCGAGCTTCGAGGGGCGGCTGCCGCAGCTGGGTGCCGACTTCGCCGGCGTGGTGACGGCGGTCGGGCCGGGAATCACCGATCACCAGGTCGGGGACCGGGTGGCCGGCATCTGCGCGACCGGCGCCTGGAGCACGTTTGTCACCTGTGACGCGAACTTGGCGGTCCGGCTGCCCGACGGGATACCCGAAGACCGGGCGGCCGCCGTGCCCAGCGCGCACGCCACCGCGTGGTACGGCCTGCACGACTTGGCCCGGATCTCCGCGCGCGACAAGGTGTTGATCCACTCCGCGACCGGCGGGGTGGGGCAGGCGGCCATCGCGATCGCCCGCGCGGCGGGGGCGGAGATCTACGCCACCGCGGGTAGCCCGCAGCGGCGGGACCTGCTGCGCAACATGGGTATTGAC
>NZ_MLQM01000011.1:0-55617 GCF_001854525.1 Mycobacterium talmoniae | reverse complement strand
ACCGAAACCCTCCCACCCCCACACCTCGACCACGGCCAACCCAGAACCAACAACTACTGGCACCCCGACAAACAGCTACCCGACAACAACGAGAACGACGACGACAACGAAGACGACGACGACGACGGACCATAGCCCGGGACGGCCTCAGAAGATTTCCCCAGCAATCCCGCAGGGACCGACCGGAGGTGGGCCACTCCGGAGATCGCCGCCCGTCGTAAGGAGCTGGCCCCACACGCGCACGAGGCGTTCAGCCGCGCGGTATTCGCCGAGGGCGCGCTGCCGGAAAAGGCCAAGCAGCTCATCGCCGGCTTGCGGGTCGTGGTAACACCCCGCGGTCCGGCCGCGATCATGTTGATGACGGAGGGAGCAAACCCCATGCGCGGACTGATACAGAAAGTTGTCCACAGCAGTACGACGACGTTGGCCGCGTTGGGGGTGTTTCTGGCCGTACCCGCGGGTGTGGTCGCCCCCGCGCATGCGGCATCCGGCTTCGGCGGTCCGTCCATTGCCGGAGCCCCAATCGGTTATGCGAGGGGCGGCCATGATCCGGCGTGCGCGACGGAGTCCACCGACCCCACTTGCGCGCCAAATTCCACCGACCCCACCCACGCGCCGAATCCGCTCATCGTGCACGGCCCCTTCTACGCCTGCCCCACCTGTCCCGGCGGCCCATTCGACGACTAATCCGTAACCGGGCTAAAACCAACGGTTGACGTGCATATTTCCGAGAAAAACTGTTCCACGACAACAACCACACCGGACCGTAAGACCGGCGGTATATAGGCGGACTCACTATCTGCGCCGTCCTTTTTCCCACCGGGTGCGTCGAAACATTCGGTAACCGCTGGCACACCAGCCTCACCGGTGGTAGTACGAGGAGAGAAGGCTGTAGCTAGCGAACCGAGGCGGCAGCCATCGGTTTGTACACGTTCAGGGGCGATGCCCTGAACCCAGCATGGCTGCCCCGCTCGGCGTAGCGCGACCCGCGACGAAACCGAGGCGGTATGACCGAAAGCCCGACGCGTGGATCGTTGGCACCGCTGCTGCCGGGCGGTGAGCCGGTTGAGTCGCTGCTGCGCGGTGCGCAGTTCTTCACCGTCGGGACGCCCACCCCGGATCACCGCGAGGTGCATCGTCGCGGCGGGCGGGCGGCCGAGGAGTTTTACCGGGAGCGGTGGCGGCACGGCAAGGTGGTGCGCTCCACCCACGGCGTGAACTGCACCGGGTCGTGCTCGTGGAAGGTCTACGTCAAAGAGGGCATCATCACCTGGGAGACCCAGCAAACCGACTATCCGTCGGTTGGCCCGGACATGCCCGAATACGAGCCGCGTGGCTGTCCACGGGGCGCGTCGTTCTCCTGGTACACCTACTCCCCGTCGCGGATCCGCTACCCGTATGTCCGCCAACCGCTGCTGGAGATGTGGCGCGAGGCCCGCCAGCGCCTCGGCGATCCGGTCGAGGCCTGGGCGGACATCACCGCGGATCCCGTCCGCGCCGCCCGCTACAAACACGCCCGGGGCAAGGGCGGTTTTCTCCGATCGACCTGGGCGGAGGTCAGCGAGTTGATCGCGGCCGCGCACGTGCACACCATCAAGGCCTACGGACCGGACCGGGTGATCGGGTTCTCGCCGATCCCGGCGATGTCGCAGGTCTCCTACGCGGCGGGGACCCGGTTTTTGTCGATGATCGGCGGCACCATCCTGTCCTTCTACGACTGGTACGCCGACATGCCGCTGGCCTCCCCGCAGGTGTTCGGCGACCAGACCGATGTGCCGGAATCCGGGGACTGGTGGAACGCCGCCTACCTGATCATCTGGGGCACCAACCTGCCGATCACCCGCACCCCGGATGCGCATTTCATGGTCGAAGCCCGCTACCGCGGCCAGAAGGTGGTGGTGGTCAGCCCGGACTACTCCGATCACACCAAGTTCGCCGACGACTGGCTGGCCTGCGCACCGGGCACCGACGGCGCGCTGGCGATGGCGATGGGGCACGTGATCCTCGCGGAGTTCTTCCGTGACCGCCAAGTCCCCTATTTTCAGCGATATGTGAAGACCTACACCGATCTTCCGTTCTTGGTGACGTTACGCAAACGGCAGGACGCCTACGTTCCGGATCGATTCCTGACCGCCGCCGACCTCGGTGACACCGGCGACGGTGCGCAGCACCGCACCGTCCTGCTGGATTCGGCGACCGGGCAACCGTTCTTCCCCAACGGCACCCTCGCCGACCATTACAGCGAGTCTGGCCAGGGTAAGTGGAACCTGGAGCTCGGGGACGTCGACCCGCAGCTGACCCTGTACGGCGGCCACGACGAGGCGGTCCCGATCGACCTGCCGCGCTTCGACATCGGCGACACCGAGGGCGGCGGCGCCGTGCGCCGTGGCGTTCCGGTGCGCCGCCTCGGCGACCGGCTGGTGACCACGGTGTTCGACCTGCTGATGGCGCAGTACGCGGTGCCGCGCGACGGGCTGCCCGGACAGTGGCCGAGTGGCTACGACGACGCCGCCCAGCCCTACACCCCCGCCTGGCAGCAGGCCATCACCTCGGTGCCGGCCGCGGCCGCCACCCGGGTGGCCCGCGAATTCGCCCGCAGCGCTGAATGTTCCGGCGGCCGCGGGATGATCGCGATGGGGGCGGGCACCAACCACTGGTTCCACTCCGACCAGATCTACCGCACCTTTTTCACCCTGACCATGCTGTGCGGCTGTCAGGGCGTCAACGGTGGCGGCTGGGCCCACTACGTCGGGCAGGAAAAGGTGCGCCCGCTCACCGGGTGGCAGCAGGTCGCCTTCGCGCTGGATTGGCAGCGCCCCACCCGGCACATGACCGGCACCTCGTTCTTCTACCTGCACACCGACCAGTGGCGTTATGAGCAATTCGGCGCCGACGAACTGTCCAGCCCGCTGGGCCCGGGGCTGTTCGCCGGCCGGACCATGGCCGACGCGATGGCCCAGTCGGCGCGGCTGGGTTGGGCGCCCTCGCATCCGATGTTCGACAGCAATCCCCTGGACCTGGCCGACGCCGCCGCCGACGCCGGCCAAAGCGTCGCCGACTACGTGATCGACGAGCTCAAAGCGGACCGGCTGCATTTCGCCGGCCAGGACCCGGACAACCCGGTCAACTTCCCCCGGGTGCTCACGGTGTGGCGGGCGAATCTGCTTGGCTCGTCGGGCAAAGGCATGGAGTACTTCATGCGGCACCTGCTCGGCGCCGACAACGCCGTCCGCGCCGACGAGACGCCCGAGCAGTTGCGGCCAGCCGAGGTGGTCTGGCGCGACGAGGCGCCGCGCGGCAAGCTCGATCTGGTCACCACCGTCGACTTCAAGATGACCTCCACCTGCACCTACTCCGACATCGTGCTGCCGGCGGCCACCTGGTACGAGAAGTACGACATCTCCACCACCGATATGCACCCGTTCGTGCACTCGTTCAACCCGGCCATCGCCCCGCCCTGGGAGTCGCGCACCGATTTCGACGTGTTCGCCACTATCGCCCGTCACTTTTCCCGGCTAGCGGGCCGGCACTTAGGCACCCGCACCGACGTGCTGGCCGCACCGCTGATGCACGACAGCGCCGACGAACTCGCCCAGCCCGGCGGCGTGGTACGCGATTGGCGCCGAGGCGACTGCGAGCCGATCCCCGGCAAGACGATGCCGCGGCTGGTGACCATCGAGCGGGACTACGGCGCGGTGGCGGCCAAGATGGCCGCCCTCGGTCCGCTGACCGAGACCGCCGGCACCCAGGTCAAAGGTGTTGCGTGGAAGCCCGTTTCAGCGGTCACCTACCTCGCCCACAAAAACGGGGTAGTCCGCGGCGGGGTCGCCGACGGTCGGCCGGCGCTGACCCGCGACATCCACATGGCCGAGGCGATCCTCGCCCTGTCCGGCACCACCAACGGCGCGGTCGCCGTCCAAGGGTGGCACGCGCTGGAACAGCGCACCGGGGTCCGGCTGGCCGATTTGGCCGAGGAACGCGCCAGCGACCAGATCACGTTCGAAGACACCCAGGTTCAGCCCCGGTCGGTGATCACCTCGCCGGAGTGGTCGGGCAGCGAGACCGGCGGCCGGCGCTACTCCCCGTTTGTGGTCAACGTGGAACGCAAGAAGCCCTGGCACACGCTGACCGGCCGGATGCACTTCTTCCTCGACCACGACTGGATCGCCGAGTACGGCGAGTGGCTGCCGGTGTACCGCCCGCCGCTGAATTACATCCGCCACTTCGGCGAGCAGGGACTCCCCCAGGAGCAGCGACCCGAGGTCACCGTGCGCTATCTGACCCCGCACTCCAAGTGGTCGATTCACTCCGAGTACCAAGACAACCTGCACATGCTGCGGCTGTTCCGCGGCGGGCCGGTGATCTGGATGAGCCCGGAAGACGCGGCCGTCATCGGGGTGGCCGACAACGACTGGATCGAGGCCTACAACCGCAACGGCGTGGTGGCCTGCCGCGCCGTGGTCACCCACCGCATGCCCAAGGGCACCGTGTTCATGTACCACACCATGGACCGGCACCTGATGACGCCGATCACCGAGGTGTCGCAGTTGCACGGCGGCGGTGACAATGCGTTGACCCGGCTGGTGATCAAACCCACGCATTTGATCGGCGGCTACGCGCAGTTCTCGTTCGGGTTCAACTACTACGGCACCACCGGAAGCAACCGGGATGAGATCACCGTCATCCGCCGCCGCTCCCAGGAGGTCAGCTACCGATGAGGGTGATGACCAATGTGGCGATGGTGATGAACCTGGACAAGTGCATCGGTTGTCACACCTGCACGGTCACCTGCAAGCAGGTGTGGACCAACCGGCCGGGCACCGAATACGTGTACTTCAACAACGTCGAAACCAAGCCGGGCATCGGCTACCCGAAACGCTATGAGGACCAGGAGCACTGGCACGGCGGCTGGACGCTGGACCGCAAGGGCCGCCTGCAGCTCAAGGCCGGCGGCCGGCTGCGCAAGTTGCTGTCCATCTTCTACAACCCGGACCTGCCCAGCATCGACGACTACGGCGACCCGTTCACCTACGACTACCAGACCGTCATCGACGCCCCCCTGGGCACCCCCAACCCCGTCGCGCACTCCATCTCCGCGCTGACCGGCCGGGATATGAACGTGACGTGGGGCTCCAACTTCGACGACGACCTCGCCGGCGCACCGGAATTGGCGGTCGGCGACCCGAACCTGGCCGGGCTCGAGGACCGGGTGAAGATGGAGTTCGAGCAGGTGTTCATGTTCTACCTGCCCCGCATCTGCGAACACTGCCTCAACCCGTCCTGCGTGGCGTCCTGCCCGTCCGGGGCGATGTACAAGCGCGCCGAGGACGGCATTGTGCTGGTCGACCAGGACCGCTGCCGCGGCTGGCGGTTCTGCGTGTCCGGATGCCCGTACAAGAAGGTCTATTTCAACCATCGCACCGGCAAGGCGGAGAAGTGCACGTTCTGCTTCCCCCGCATCGAACAGGGCATGCCCACCATCTGTTCGGAGACCTGCGTGGGCCGGCTGCGCTACCTGGGCCTGTTCCTCTATGACGCCGACAAGGTGCTCGACGCGGCGGCCACCCCCGACGTGCAGGACCTCTACGAGGCCCAGCTCGGTGTGTTCCTCGACCCGAACGACCCGGAGGTGCAGGCCGAGGCTGCCCGCTCGGGGATCCCGCACGACTGGATTCAGGCCGCGCAGCGCTCCCCCGTCTACGAGCTGGCGGTGCGCCACAAGGTCGCGTTGCCCCTACATCCGGAATACCGCACACTGCCGATGGTCTGGTACATCCCGCCGCTGTCACCGGTCGCCGACGTGGTCAACGCCGCGGGCTATGACGCCGAGAACCCCGACAACGTGTTCGCCACCATCGACGCGCTGCGCATCCCGATTGACTACCTGGCCAACCTGTTCACCGCCGGCGACGCCGCGGTAATCCGCACCGTGCTGCGCAAGCTGACCGCGGTGCGCACCCTTCAGCGGGCCGCGCAACTGGGCTTGGACGTCGACGCGGACCTCCCCGCCTCGGTCGGTGCCACCGCCGACGACCTCGACGACCTGTACCGGTTGCTGGCCATCGCCAAATACGAGGAGCGCTACGTGATTCCGCCCGCCCACATTGAGGAGGCCGGGCGGCTGATGGGCCAGCACGAGCAGCTGTTCTGCAGCCTCGACACCGACGGCGGCCCCGGCATGGGCGGCCTGGGTCCGCCCGGACCGCACGGCATCAGCTCGTATCGCCCATCCTCCCAGCGGCCCGAAACGCCCAGTCGCACCGCGAATTTCAATCTGTTGAACTGGGACGGGCACACTCGGGTGTCGGGGATGTTTCCGGAACCGGGAACCGCGCAATGAATACTCAGACCGCCAAGTTGGCGTCGGTGTTGTTGCAGTATCCGACGGCGTCGTTGTTCGACGGGCTCGACGACCTCGATGCGTACGCCGCAAACACCGCCCCCAAATCGGCGCGGGAGTCGTTCGGCAGATTCCTGGGCTGGCTGCGCGCCACACCTCCCGAGCAGGTCGCCCAGCACTACGTGGACACCTTCGATCTGCGCCGCCGCTGCGCGCTGTATTTGACCTACTACCGCTACGGCGACACCCGCAAACGCGGCATGGCCATGGTGGTCATCAAGACCGCCTACCGGGACGCCGGCTTCGTCCCGTCCGAGGACGAGCTGCCCGACTACCTGCCGATGGTGCTGGACTTCGCCGCGCTGTGCCCCCGCGGCCAGCGGCTGCTGACCGGGCACCGGACCGACCTGGAATTGCTGCGCCGCGGCCTGGTGAAGATCGACTCCCCCTACGCCGACGTGGTCGCCGCGGTTACCGCCGGCCTGCCCAAGCTCGGCAAATACGAACTGGGCCAGGTGAAGTCGGCGTGGGAGTCCGGGCCACCGCATGAGGAGGTCGGGCTGGAGCCGTTCGCCCCGCCGGAATATCTGACGGGTTATGGAGGCGATCCATGCCACACATAACGACCTGGCACTTGTGGTGGTGGGTGATCCTGCCCTACATCGCGATCGCCGTCTTCGTGGTCGGCCATATCTGGCGCTGGCGCTACGACCAATTCGGCTGGACCAGCCGCTCCACCCAACTGCAGGAGCAGCGGCTGCTCAAGTGGGGGGCCCCGCTGTTCCACTACTCGGCGCTCGCGGCGATCGCCGGGCACGCCATGGGCATCCTGATCCCCAAAGCGGTCACCGATTGGCTCGGCATCCACGAAACCTTCTATCAGGATGTCTCCGCGGTCGCCGGGTCGGCGGCGGCGATCGGGGTGTTGATCGGCGGCGCGCTGTTGACGATTCGGCGCACCGCGGTGCCGCGGGTCCGGGCCACCACCAGCGCCGTGGACTACCTGGCACTGATCTTGCTGGGCATCATCGTGATCCTGGGCATCTACCTGACCCTGGGCATCCAGGACACCTCCCACTACGAGTACCGCGAAACCGTTGGCGTCTGGTTCCGCAGCCTGTTCGCCCTGCATCCCAACGTGGCGGTGATCGTCCAGGCGCCGTTGATGTATCAGGTCCACGCCATTGCGGCCTGGGCGATCTTCATCGTGTGGCCGTTCAGCCGCCTGGTGCACGCCTGGAGTTATCCGCTGTGGTATTTGTGGCGGCCCTACATCGTCATCCGCAGCCGGGTAGCCAAACAGCCCCAAGAGCCGGGCACCGCCGGGCGGCGGTGGCGCAAGATCGGCGTCCCCTACTGAGCTCTTAGACGGTGTCGCTGCTCGGTACCGCCCGGCAGGCCGCCCGATAGTCAGCGAAACTCCATGTGGTCAGGAACTGTTGGGCTGCCTGCACTCCGCGGTCGTAGAGTTCTTCGCGCTGTTGCGCGGTGATGTCGAAGTCGATGGCGCTGATCTCCTCGGCGGGCACAAAGATGGTGCGGCGCACCGTGCACGGGTCGTCGAGGTAGGCGGTGTCCTGATTGCTGATCAACGTCTCCAGGGCGGCGAAGCCGAGCGAAAACGGCCCGTGCACCGGATGCGTCGGCGGGATGCCGGGGCGGGCCGACAACCGGATGCCGAAGGTGGGCCACGCCGGCTCGGCGTCGGCGCGGTCGAACAACTGCACCGGGAAGTTCGACAGCAGGCCACCGTCCACCCAGGTCGCCCCGCGCACCCGCACCGGCTCGAACACGAACGGGATCGCCGAGGAGGCGCGGACCGCGCGGGCCACCGCGAAGTCGTCCGGGTCGATGCCGTAGTTGTCGAGATCCCAGGGGATCCGGACCAGCCGGCGCCGGGACAGGTCGCTGGCGGTGACGACCAGCGACCACGCGTATTGGGCGGGCTGCTCACCGGTGCGCAGGTCGCCGAACGTGCGCACCCCCAGATCGCCGAGCAGTCCGGTCAGCAGCTTCTCCAGGTAGTCGCCGCGGTAGAGGCCATCGGAGACCAGCAGCGACAGCACCCCGCCGACCAGCGGCACCCGCCCGATCAGGCTGGGATCGGCGAACTTTCGGTAGTCGATGCTGCGCATGATCTCCTCGAGCCGGGTCAGCGGTTCGCCGGCGCGCTGCAGCGCCGCGGTCAGCGAGGCGACGACCGCGCCGGCGCTGGAGCCCGCGATGCGGGGAAACCGGTAGCCGTGTGCGGTCAGCGCCTCGATCGCCCCGACCAGCCCGATGCCGCGCACCCCGCCGCCTTCACAGACCAGATCGGCCGGCGCGGTGTCCATAACGCCAGCATAGGCGGCGCCGACGGGCGGATTCGGAAGTTTGAATCTCGGCGAGTTTAATCCCCGCTCGGGCCGTCGCTACGAGCCGCGGTTGACCGGAAAACGGGCCCGCAGCGCCGCCCGCAGCCGGTGTGCTTCGGCGATCCGCTGCCGCAGTTCGGCGGCTACCGCGGCGCCGGTCTCGCGGCGACTGCTCCGGCGCGCTTCGGCCGCCCTGGCGAGTTCCTCTAACTCGACGATCTCGGCTTGCAGCAGCTCGTCGAAGAGTTTCGCCTGGGCGGCATCAGCGGCGATGACCGGGCGGGCCGCGGCGTCGGGCACCACCCCGAGGCGACGGACGGTACTTGCGGCTGTCGACACGACGTCATCTTCGCCGAGGATCGGCGGTCTCGCCACCCGAACCGTTCACCGGACGGCCCCGACGCCGACAAGTCAGCGTCACCGGCGCGTTACCGACGCCACCGCTCACGCTGAGCGGGTCACCCGACGCAACGTGTCGGCGACGACGCGTCCGGTATCCCGCAGCGGCTGGGTACTTCGCTGAGTGCGGGCGAGCACAATGGCACCTTCCAGGCTGGCCACGGCGAACACCGACAGGCGCCGCGCCTCAGCGGGTTTGACGCCCTCGCCGATGAGTTGGTCCGCGACCCGGGTGCGCCACGCCACGAACACCGCATCGCTGGCCTGCCGCAGCGGTTCGTTGCTGCTGGCAACCTCGCAGGCCACGGTTCCGATCGGGCAGCCGTCAGCAAAATCGGAGTCCTCCAGCGCCCGCGCCGCCAACGCGAACCAGGCGGTCGCCGCCGAGGCGGTGTCACCGGCCTCGTCGAAAACCCGGTCGAGCAGGTGCTCGTAGCGCTCGGCGGTCCGGCGGATCGCTTCGACCGCGAGCTCTTGCTTGCCGCCCGGGAAGAAGTAGTACAGCGAACCCAGCGGGGCCCCGCCCTCGGCGATGATCTGCTTGAGCGGTGTCGCGCTGTAGCCCTGCCGGCGGAATAACCCGGTGGCCGCCGCCAAGAACCGGTCGCGGGTCGGTGGTGTCACCGCCCCGCACCGCCCCGCAACGCGATGGCCTCGACGATGCGCCCGGCCGCACCACGATCGATCGCGTAGGCGCTGAGCGCCTCGTACTCGAGCTGATCGTCCAGGCGCCGACCGATGACGTCCAGCACCGTTTCCTTGGCCGAGCGCACCGCGGACTGATCGTGGCCGACGATGCGTTGCGCCAGCGCCAGCGCCGCATCCAGCAGGTGATCGTGCGCCACCACCCGGGTGACCAGGTTCGCCTGCAACGCGCGGGCCGCGTCAATCGGCTCGCCGCTCAGTTCGAGGTCGAGTGCCAGTCCGACACCGCAGATGTCCACCAGCCGCGAGATGCCCCCGTCGCCGTGGTGAAACCCCAACCCCACCAAAGGCGCCCCGAACATCGCCCGCTCGGAGGCGATGCGGATATCGCAGGCCAAGGCCAGCTCCAGTCCCGCGCCCAGCGCCCAGCCGTTGATCGCACCGATGACCGGTTTGCGGATGCGATGCAGGCCCCGGGTCAGCCCACCGAATCCGACGCCGCGCGCGTTGCGACGCACCCTGGCGGGGTCGGCGTCCAGCCACTGGGTGAACCAGCTGTTGCGGTCGGCGCCCGCACAAAACGCCGTGCCGGTGCCGGTCAGGACCGCAACGTCCACCGCATTGTCGTCGCGGAAGTCGACCCAGACGTCGCGTAGTCGCTGATCCATCGCCGGGTCGATCGCATTGCGGGCCGCGGGTCGGTTCAGCGTGATCAGGGCGACCCGGTTGTCCTTGGTGTAGCCGATGGTGTCGGTGCCGGCAGCGCTCATAACAACCCCTGGGACGACGTGCACGCGGCTCTCGGTGCCCATCGATTATATCGATCGCTCTACTAAATGGAAAGGCCGCGGGCCTCCGGATGCCGCTGGCGCTCAGTGCAGCCGTTGCCCGTCGGGGCTGAAGAAATGCAGGTGGTCCGGCTCCGGGTGCAGGCGGAGCCTGCTGCCGCGGCGGGCCGGATTGCGCCCGTCCACCCGGGCGACGACGGCGGGCCCGTCCGCGCTTTCCGCGGCGAGCACGCGGCCGTACAGGTAGGCGTCGGCGCCAAGCTCTTCCACCAGGTCGATCTCGACCTCGACGCCGACGGCGCCCACCACGAAGTGTTCGGGGCGGATCCCGACCACGACCTCGGCGGCCGCATCGGCGATCTCGCGGGCCACCGGAATCACCCAGTCGCCCAGCGTCACCGCGCCGCCGCTGACCGGGAGGGTGAACAGGTTCATCGCCGGTGACCCGATGAACCCGGCCACGAACATGTTGGCGGGGTTGCGGTAGAGCTCCCGCGGCGGTGCGCACTGCTGCAGCACCCCGTCGCGCAGCACGGCCACCCGGTCCCCCATCGTCATCGCCTCCACCTGGTCGTGGGTGACGTAGACGGTGGTGGTGCCCAATCGGCGCTGCAGACCCGCGATCTGGTTGCGGGTCTGCACCCGCAACTTGGCGTCCAGGTTCGACAGCGGCTCGTCCATCAGGAACACCTGCGGGCGCCTTACGATCGCGCGGCCCATCGCCACCCGCTGCCGCTGCCCGCCGGACAGGTCTTTGGGTTTGCGATCCAGGTACGGCTGCAGATCCAGCAGCCGCGCCGCGTCCAACACCCGTTCGCGGATCTCGGCCTTCGGGGTCTTGGCGACCTTCAACGCGAACCCCATGTTCTGGGCCACCGTCATATGCGGGTAGAGCGCGTAGTTCTGAAACACCATGGCGATGTCGCGGTCCTTGGGGTCGATATCGGTGACGTCGCGGTCACCGATCCAGATCCGTCCGGTGTCGACGGCTTCCAGCCCGGCCACCATCCGCAGCGACGTCGTCTTGCCGCACCCGGATGGGCCGACCAGCACGACGAATTCGCCGTCGTCGACGCGCAGATCCAGCCGATCCAGCGCCGGCCGGTCACTGCCCGGGTAGCGGCGGGTGGCCTGCTCGAAGGTCACCGACGCCATTACCGGCCACCGAACCCGGTCATCGCGATCCCGCTGATGAACGCCCGTTGGGCGATGGCGTACACGAGGACCAGCGGCACCAGGATGAGCATCGAGGCCGCCATCAGCACCGGCCACTCCGCGACGTATTGGCCCTGCATCCACACCAGGCCCAGGGTAAGCGTGGCAATGCTCTTGCGTTGAATCATCAACAGCGGCCACAGAAAATCGTTCCAGACGTTAACCCAGGTGAGCACGGCCAGCACCAGCACCGCCGGCTTCGCATGCGGCAGCAGGATCCGCCAGTACACCTGCCAGGACGAGCAGCCGTCGAGGATGGCGGCCTCCTCCAGGTCGATGGGCAGGGTGCGAAAGAACTGCCGCATCAGGTAGGTGCCGAAGGCGCTGCCGAACAACCCGGGGACGATCATCGCCCACACGGTGTCGGTCCAGCCGAAGACCCGCATCAGGATGAACTGCGGGATCACCGTCACCGTCAACGGCACCATCAGGGTGCCCAGATACAGCACAAACAAGGTGTCGCGGCCCTTGAACGGCAGCCGCGCGAAGGCATACCCGGCCAGCGAGCAGAAGAAGACCTGCCCGGCGGTGACGCAACCGGCGTACAGCACGGTATTGACGAACATGCGCAGAAACGGCATGCGGGTGAACACGTCCACATAGTTGGACCACTGCGGATGCGCCGGAAACAGGATCGGTTCGGTCACCTCGGCCTGCTGCTTGAGCGACCCCGACAACGCCCACAGGATCGGAAACAGCGCGCACCAAGCGATTCCGATCAGCACCGTGTACCAGCCGACGGTGCGCACGATGCCGAGTCTGATCCGTTGTGCGGTGAGCGGCTTGGGCATCTAGTCCTCCACCGCGTTTCGCCGGGCCAGGCGCAGCTGCAGCACGGTCAGCGTCAGCAGGATCGCGAACATGACCCAGGCCAGCGCGGACGCGTACCCGAAGTCCAGGAACGCGAACGCATGTTGGAACAGCATGATGCCCAGTACGTAGGTGCCGGTTTCCGGGCCGCCGTTGCTGGCGGTGAGCACGTACACCAGGTCGAACGCCTGAAACGCGTTGATCACCGAGATCACCACCACGAACGACAGCGCGCCGCGAATCATCGGGACCGTGATGAAGAAGAAGCGTCGCAGTCCGCCGGCCCCGTCGATGCGGGCCGCCTCATAGAGGGTGTCCGGGACGCCTTGCATGGCGGCCAGCAACACCACGGCGGCAAACGGCACGCTCTTCCACACACTGACCAAACACAACGACACCATGGCCCAGTTCGGGTCGACCAGCCAGGGCACCGGATCGATCCCGATCCAACCCAGCATGATGTTGAGCAGCCCGTTGTCGGTGTTGAACACGAACTGCCACACCACCGCCATCACCACCGACGACACCGCCAGCGGCAAGAAGACGATCGTTCGAAAGACGCCGATTCCCTTGACGGCCCGGTTCAGCGCCCCGGCCACCGCCAGGCTGATGGCCACGGTCGGCACCACGGTGCCCACGCTGAACACCACGGTGTTGCGGATCGCGATGAGGAACAACGGGTCAGCGGTGAACAGGTCGCGGAAGTTCCTCGCCCCCACGAACTTCGGCGGGGTGAACAGATCCCAGCTCTGAACGCTCATGTACAGCGAGAACCCCAGCGGGAACAGCATGAACACCGCGATCGCGGCCAGGTTCGGGGCGACGAAGATCCGCCCCGCGCGCGCCCGTCGTCGCAGCGGTCCGCCGCGGGAGGTTCCCTCGTGGGACGTCATGGCTTCCTCAACACCTCATCGACTTGCGGCGCCAACCGGGTCTGCAACGAGGCGGCGGGCCGCCGCCCGCGCAGCACTGGCCCGAACGCGCGGTCCATCAGCGCGTTGACCTTCTCCCAGACCGGTGTGATGGGCAGGCCCTCCGAGTTGGCGGGTCCGCCGGTCAGCACGCCGAGGTTGTCGATCCGACGGTGGGCCTCGGTGAACCCGGGCGAACCGATGGCCGAGGTCAACACCGGGACGAACAGCCCGGTTTGACCGATCAGGGCCTGCCCGACCGGGCCGGTGGCGAACTTGACGAACTCCCAGGCCTGCTCCTTGCGGGGGCTGCTCGCCGCGATCGCGAGCCCGGTGGTGCCGATATCGGTGCGGGCGCCCCGGCCCTCCGGTGCCCTTGGCCCGGTCGGCAGCACGGTGATGTCGAAGTCGAGGCCGTCGGCCCGGGCGAACGTCTGGTAGCGCCAATGCCCGCCCAACGCCATGGCCGCCTTGCCCAGCGAGAACAGGTTCATCGTCGAAATGGACTGGGCGTCGGACGCGGTGGGCGCCACCCTGTGCTTGTTCGCCAGGTCGGCGTAGAACTGGATCCCGTCGAGGAACGCGTCATCGTCGAAATTGAGGTGGCGCGGGTTCACCCGCGGGGTGGACCACGGCACCCCGTTGTTCATGCCGAACAGTCCGGCCGAATACGACGGCACCCAGGTGTCCACGAACCCCCACTGGGTGACCTTGCCGGCCGCGTCGCGTTTGGTCAAAGCGGTGGCGGCGTCCAGGAATTCGGCGAAACTCCACGGCCGCTCCCAGCGCGACGGCGCCGTCACCCCGGCCTCGGCGAACAACTTCTTGTTGTAGAACAAGAAGTTGCCTGACCACTGTTCGGGGAACGCGTACTGGCCGCCGGCGTAACTGAAGGTCTCATACAGCGACCCGATGCTGTCGGCCCGCAGTTCGTCGGCGAACCCCCGATCCCGGGCCAGCAGGGTGCCCAAGTCCAGCAGCACCCCGCGGTCGGCCAACCCGGCGTAGGAAAACTCCCACGCCATCAGCACATCGGGGCACTTGCCGCCCGCGCAGAACGTCGACATCTGCTGCATCGGGTTGCCGCCGGACAGCACGGTGCGCACGGGGATCTCGGGATACCGGCGGTGAAACGCATCGATGATCCGCATCCGGGCGTCGGCTTCTTCCGGGTTGGCCGCGAAGAAGAAGGTCAGCGCGTCGTTGTCGGGCGCGCATCCACTCGGCCAGGGTGCCAGCGCCGCCGCACCCAGCACGCCGGCGCCGCGCAACCAGGTGCGCCGCCCGAACGGCTGGTCGGCCATGATGTCCGCCTCACACCTCGCGAGCGGTCACCGCGGGCGGTGCCGGTTGCAGCTCGGCCGTCTCCGGATCCGGCACGGATATCCCCCTTCAGCTCCCATCAGTTCCCGTGACCCATCAAAGCAGACCACGGGCGGGCGAACCGGGTTGTCGCGCCGGGTTGTCGCGGTGTTCTCACCGCGGTTGGAACGCGCGAGGCGGTGTTCCGACCTGCCGGGCGAACATGGCCGAGAACGCCGCCGGGCTCCCGTAATCCAGGTCTGCCGCGACCTGCGTGACCGGTCGGCCGGCGGACAGCAGTCGCATGGCATGCACGGCACACGCCCGCTGCCGCCACTCCCCGAAGGCGAGGCCGGTCTGCGCTCGAAACAACCTGTTGAAGGTGCGGGCACTGACCCGTAGCCGCGCAGCCCAGTCGTTCGGCGCCGCGCGGATGCTCGGCGCCGTGAGGAAGACGTCGCACAAGCTACGCAGATCCGAGCGGGCGGGCAGCGGAAGATCAAACGGCAGCGGCGCGGCGGTGCGAAGCTCGTGAAGGATGAGCTCGATGAGCGCGGCATCGCGCCCGTGCCGGTCGTATTCGGCCGGCAGTTGCACCGCAGCGAGCAGCAGTTCGCGCAGCAGCGCGGAAACGTCCACCACCTGGCAGCGGGTGGGAAACCAGGGCGCGGCAGCGGGCTCGATGTAGAGGCTTCGGGTGCTGACGTGATCCATCTGCACCTGATGGTCGGTGTCGGGCGGTATCAGGACGGCGCGGTGCGTCGGAACCGTCCACGTCCCCGCGGCGGTCCCCACCTGCATGATCCCGGTGGCGCCGTAGAGCAGTTGTGCGCGACGGTGCCGATGAAGCGGCAGCAGGTGCTGCGGCGGATAGTCGGTCCCGATCGCCAGCACGGCGCGGTCAATGCCGTCGACCAGCTCGACCGGCACGTTCCGCACCCACCCACCCTACCGAGGCGCTGGCGCAAACTCAGATGAATATGGCGGAGTAGCGATTGTGCGCCATCGGGCGTGCGCCCTAGCGTCGGCTGGGTGCTGATCCTGTGTGCGGTTTTGCTCGGCGTCGGCTGCCTAACCGGCCTGACCACGGTGTTGTTCGGTTTCGGCGGCGGCTTCGTGACCGTCCCGGTGGTGGCCGTGGTGGTTGCCGCCTACGGCGGCGGCGACGCGATGCACACCGCGGTGGCAACCTCGACCGCGGTAATGCTGGTGACGGCGTCGTGGGCAACCCTCGCCCAACATCGAGCTGGCCGCCTGCAACCGCAGTACTTGTGGCCGATGATCGCCTTCATCGCCGTGGGCGCGGCGCTCGGGGCGATCGCCGCGGATTGGGTGTCGAACACCGTGTTGACTGTCCTGTTCGTCGTCTATCTTGCCGGCACGATTGCGGATAGCGTCACCCGCAGCGGATTCCTCAGCGGCGCAACGGGTCACAACGCCGTCCCCAAGCCGCTGAGCAGGACCACCGCCACCGTGGGCGGGATCGGGGTCGGCGCGGTCGCGAGTTTTCTGGGTGTCGGTGGCAGTGTCATGACGGTGCCGTTGCTGCGCCGCAAGGGGCTGCCGATGGCGGACGCCACCGCCTTGGCCAACCCGCTCAGCGTGCCCGTCGCGGCCGTCGCAACCATCGTCTACGCGGTCACTGGCCCAGCGGTACCGCAGCCGGGTCAGCTCGGCCACGTCGACCTCACCGCCGCCACAGCGCTGCTGGGCGGCTCGCTGCCGACCATCGCACTCGCCCCGCGCGTCATCGGCAGCATCCCCGATCGCGTGCACGCCATCGCCTACCTCATTCTGCTGACGGTGGTGTTGGTGGTGATGACCGTCCTCGCGTTGCGGTAGCCGTGCGCGCCGAACGTGCATTCAGGGCGGAAAAATCGCGAAAATCCCGTCGTGAGTGCACGTTCGGCGAGCGGGCCGAGCGGGCCGGCTCAATCGAGCTCAAACCGGCCAATCCGGCAGCGCCAGCGCGGCGGTGCGCAGCCGGTCGGGATCGCCGATGATGTCGATGCGGTGGATGCGGTCGTCGTCGCCGATGCCGATGCGCAGCAAGGCCCGCAGGTGTCCGCCGGGCGCGATGGCGACGCCGGGTGCGCCGTCGATCAGCACCACCACACCGGCGCGGGCGCGCCCGGTGAACCGGCGGGTCTCCTCGGCGACCTCGGTGGCGCCGCGCACCTCGGTGGCGACATCGTCGGGCACCAGCACGCGGTCGACCCGGCGCACCACGTCGGGGGCCAAAAGCTGCAGCAGCGTGGGGATATCGCCGCCGCGCGAGGCCGCCAGGAACGCCGCCACGATGCGAGCATGCTCGGCGGTGCGCGGCGGCGCGACGGCCGGGCCGGCCCGCAGCTGCGCGCGGGCGCGGCTGGCGAGCTTCTTCGCGCTGTCGGTGGAGCGGTCCAGCACCTCGGCGATCGCCTCGAACGGCAGCCCGAACACGTCGTGCAGCACGAACGCCACCCGCTGCGCCGGCGACAGCCGATCCAGCACCACCAGCAGCGCGCGACTGACCGCGTCGGCCCGCAACAGGTCCTCGTCGGCGGCCGGCGCTGCCATCCCCGGGTGGCGCTCCAGGTCGGTCAGCGGTTGCTCGGCCCGCCGCTGGCGGGCCCGCAACTGGTCGACCGCCACCCGCGCGGTGATGGTGGTGAACCAGCCGGTCAGGTTCTGCACGGCCTGCGCGTCCGCGCGGCTGGCCTTGAGCCAGGCCGATTGGACCGCGTCCTCGGCGTCGGCGGCCGAACCCAGCAGGTGAAAGGCCACCGACCGCAGGTGGGGTCGGTCGCCGTCAAAGCGGCGGGCCAAATCGTCCAGGGTGCTCATGGGTCACCTTTCCCGCACCGGAGCCGTCACACAGGTGAGCCCATTCACCAAGCCAAGGAGACCCAACACCATGAGCCTATCTGTCGTCATCACGCTGATCACGGCGATCGCCACGGCGGCCGTCGGGGCCGCCGATCTGGTTCCGGCCAAGTTCGTGCTGGCCAACTCGGCGCGGGTGGGAGTGCCGCGATCCTGGCTGCCGATGCTGGGGACGTTGAAGCTGGCCGGCGGCATCGGGTTGGTCGTCGGGCTGCTCGGCGTGCCGGTCATCGGTGTCGCCGCCGCGGCCGGCCTGGTCGCCTTCTTCGTCGGGGCCGTCGTCACGCACCTGCGGGCCGGCGTGCTGTCCAACATCGCGTTTCCCGGCGGCTACCTGCTGCTGGCGGCCGCGTCGCTGGCGGTAGCCGTCGGCTGAGCGGCCGGGCTGCTCACCCAAAAGCGGGCGGCGGTTCGGCGCGGCCCGCGGTGGTCGAGCGCCCGGGCAACTCCACGACGACGTTGGTGGCCTTGACCGAGGCGACCACCAGGCTGCCCGGCTCGAGCTGCAGTTCGTCGGCGGCCTCCCGGCTCAGCAGCGACACCAGCCGAAACGGCCCGGCCTGGATGTCGACCTGTGCCATCACCGTGTCGCGCAGCACGTTGGTGACCAGCCCGACCATCCGGTTGCGGGCCGACTGGCCGACCACCGGGCTGCGGGTGAGCGGCTCGGAGACGGCGCGTTCCTGCGCGAACCGCGCCAGCTCGGCCCCATCGACGAGGCGCGGCCCGCTGCCGGGCAGCACCGACAGCCGACTGGACTCGATCCAGCGCCGCACGGTGTCATCGCTGACGCCCAGCAGCTCCGCGACTTCGGCGATTCGAAAACTTGGCACGGGGTTGAGCTTATTGCCGACCCGCCCTCAGCGGGCGAAGTACCGGATCCGGGTGATGGCATCCCCGCGGCGGGTGAGGTCGGCGAACAGCACCCCGCGCCCCCGGTCGGCGTCGATCGAGACCGCCGCGGTGGGCCCGGCGCCGATCATCTTCGTCCAGCTGGCCCCGTCCAGGTGCTCGATGAGGTCGGCGAGGCGCGCCGGTTCGTTGTCGCCGAACGTGATCGCGTCCTTCGCAACCAGCGCCTGCCGCGCGGTGAACCGGTCGCCATGCCCGACCGCGGTCAAAAACCCGCCCAGCAGCCGCTTGTGCCGGGCACCCACCCGGCGGAATCCGGTCGCGAATCCCGCGGCGCCGGCCAACCGCTGGTTGCGCAGCAGCCCGGCCCCCAGCTGGACGGCGGGCGACGCCGCGCGCACCCCGTGGCGCAGAAACTGCCCCATCATCGCCGGCAGCTCCCAGTACGCCCGCAGCGCCGCCAATTTCCATTCGCCGTCGTCCGCGCGCAGGTCGTAGCGCAGGAACGCGGGGATGCGCATGGTCACCGCCGCCCCCATCGCGACCTCGAGTTCTAGGTCGCGCACCACGACGGATCCGTGCACGATGTCCAGGTCGCGGTGGAAGGTGATGTCGCGCGGCCCGATGAACGTGTCGAAGAACCGGCCGATCTGGGCGTGGCCGATGTGCGGCCGGGACCCGACCGGATCCTCGACCCGGCCGTCGCCGGTGAACAACCCGACCCAGCCGTCGCGATCGTGGGCCGCGGCGGCCTGCGGTGACCGCTCGACGACCGCCAGCAGGTCCGGATGCTCGGGGGCCATCAGCCGGCCCGCACCAGGTCGACGCCGGCGGCCCGCATCTCCTCGAGGGCCACGGCGGTCGAGTCGGCGGCCACGCCGGCGGTCAGATCCAGTAACACCCGGGTGGCGAAGCCGGCCCGAACGGCGTCCTCGGCGGTCGCGCAGACGCAGAAGTCGGTGGCGATCCCGGCCACGTCGACCTGGTCGACCTGGTGGTGACGCAGCCAGTCGGCCAGCGCGGTGTCGGTGCCGTCGGTGCCGTCGAACCCGCTGTAGCCGGCGCTGTAGGCGCCCTTGCGGAAGACCTCGTCGATGGCGGCGGTGTCCAGCTCGGGGTGGAAGCGGGCGCCGGGACTGCCGGCCCGGCAGTGCGGCGGCCACGACGATTGATAGTCGGGCTGATCGGAGAAATGGTCTCCGGGATCGATGTGGTAGTCCTGGGTCGCGACCACCTGGTGGTAGCCGCGGGCGGTGGTCAGGTAGCCGGTGATCGCCCGGGCGACCGCCGCGCCACCGCTGACCGGCACGGCGCCGCCCTCGCAGAAGTCGTTTTGTACGTCGACGATGATCAACGCCCGCATACGCCCACCGTATCCCCGACGCCGGAAAGGGTGGGCGTCGCAGCTGGTGGTCGGCGACCGCGTTGCATCAGCTAGCTTGTCAAATTATAGTCCGGACACATGTCCAGGAAGCTCGCCACGGTTACTGCCACTTCTGCCGCCCTGCCGGGGGCGAGCGCTGGCACAGGACGGGCCTAGCCCATGCGGATCGCTTTGCTGTCCTACCGCAGCAAGCCGCACTGCGGTGGGCAGGGCGTCTACGTGCGCTACCTGAGCCGCGGGCTGGCCGAACTGGGCCATCACGTGGAGGTGTTCTCCGGTCAGCCCTACCCCGAGGAGCTGGATCCCCGGGTGGTGCTGCGCCCGGTGCCGAGCCTGGACCTCTACCGCGAACCGGACCCGTTTCGGGTGCCGCACCCCAGCGAGATCCGGGACCGGATCGACCTGCTCGAGCTGGCGACGATGTGGACGGCGGGGTTCCCGGAGCCGCGCACCTTCAGCCTGCGGGCGGCGCGGCTGCTGGCCGCCCGCCGCGACGAGTTCGACGTCGTCCACGACAACCAGTGTTTGGGCACCGGGCTGCGCAAGATCGCGGCCGGCGGGCTGCCGGTGGTGGCCACCGTTCATCACCCCATCACCCGGGACCGGGTGCTCGACCTCGCCGCGGCCCGGTGGTGGCGCAAACCGTTGGTGCATCGCTGGTACGGCTTTTCCGAGATGCAAAAGCGGGTCGCACGCGACATCCCCGACCTGTTGACCGTGTCGAGCACCTCGGCCAGCGATATCGCGGCCGACTTCGGCGTGCGCCCCGAACAACTGCGGGTGGTTCCGCTGGGCGTCGACACCGACTTGTTCAAGCCGTCCCCGCAGCCGCGGGTCCGGGGCCGCATCTTCGCCATCGCCAGCGCCGACGTGCCGCTCAAAGGCATTGCCCACCTGCTGGCGGCGGTGGCGAAGCTGCGCGTCGAACGCGACGTCGAACTGCAACTGGTCGCCAAGTTGGAACCCAACGGGCCGACCGAGAAGCTCATCGCCGAACTCGGCATCTCCGATATCGTGCACATCTCCGCGGGCCTGTCCGACGCGGAGCTGGCGAGCCTGTTTGCGTCCGCCGAAATCGCCTGCATTCCCTCGCTGTACGAGGGCTTCTCGCTGCCGGCGGTGGAGGCGATGGCCAGCGGCACCCCGATCGTGGCCAGCCGCGCCGGGGCGCTGCCCGAAGTTCTCGGCGTCAACAGCGGCTGCGCCGAACTCGTCACCCCCGGCGACGTCGACGAGCTGCGCCGGGTGCTAGGCCAACTGTTGGACTCCCCCGGCCGGCTGCGCAGCCTGGGCGCGGCCGGGCGCCGCCGCGCGCTCGACGTGTTCAGCTGGGAATCGGTGGCCGCGCAAACCGTGCAGGTGTATGAACGGGCGATCGAGCGCCGCGGCTCGCGGGCGGCGACGTGCTGACCGTCGACTTCGACCGGCTCGGGGTGGGCCCGGGTAGCACCGTGATCGACGTCGGCTGCGGCGCCGGCCGGCACAGTTTCGCGGCGTATCGCCGCGGCGCCGACATCGTTGCCTTCGACCAAAACGCCGACGACATCAGCGATGTCGCCACCATGTTCGAGGCGATGGCCGAGGCCGGTGAGGCCCCGGCGACCGCCACCGCGCAGGCCGTCGTCGGCGACGCGCTGGCGCTGCCCTACCCGGACGGCAGCTTCGACTGCGTCATCGCCTCGGAAATCTTAGAACACGTCCCCGAGGATGACGCCGCCATCGCCGAGCTGGTCCGGGTACTCAAAGTCGGTGGCACGTTGGCGGTCACGGTGCCCCGCTGGCTGCCCGAGCGGGTGTGCTGGCTGCTGTCCGAGGAGTATCACAGCAACGAGGGCGGCCACGTGCGGATCTACCAGGCCAGCGCGCTGCAGGCCAAGATCACCGCACGGGGGCTGCGGTTCACCCACCAACACCACGCCCATGCGCTGCACGCACCGTTCTGGTGGCTGAAATGCTTTGTGGGCGTGTCCAAGCCGAACCATCCCGCGGTGTCGGCCTACCACAAGCTGCTGGTGTGGGACATGATGTCGCGGCCGTGGGCCACCCGCGCGGCCGAGTCGGTGCTCAACCCGCTGATCGGCAAGAGCGTCGCGCTGTACTTCGAGAAACCGGCGGATCGCGTTGCGCTGGTCTGACCCGGCACCGCCGCCCGCCGTGCCCGGGGTGCTCAGCGCGCAGCAGTGCCGGCAGACCGCGCAGTCGATTGCGGCG
Source organism: Mycobacterium talmoniae (assembly GCF_001854525.1). Taxonomy (NCBI): domain Bacteria; kingdom Bacillati; phylum Actinomycetota; class Actinomycetes; order Mycobacteriales; family Mycobacteriaceae; genus Mycobacterium; species Mycobacterium talmoniae. The sequence goes on along the minus strand of NZ_MLQM01000011.1, from coordinate 33,541 downwards.
GTGCAGGAGTCGTCGGGTGCGATCCCGTGGTCGGCGACCGGGCACACCGACCCGTGGGATCACGTGGAATGCGCGATGGCGTTGACCGCGGCCGGGCTGTGGGAGCCGGCCCGGGCGGCGTTCGAGTGGAGCCGGCACGAACAGCGGCCCGACGGTTCCTGGCCGTTGCAGACCCGTGCCGGTGTTGTCGAAGACGCCAACAGCGACAGCAACTTCTGCGCCTACATCGCCACCGGGGTGTGGCATCACGTGCTGGTCACCGGCGACCGCGGGTTTGCCACCAGCATGTGGCCGACGGTGTTCGCGGCGATCGAGTTCGTGCTCGAGCTGCAGCTGGCCGGCGGCGAAATCTGTTGGGCACGAGCGACCTCCGGGCCGGTGCCGGAAGCGCTGCTGACCGGCTGCGCCAGCATCTACCACAGCATCCGGTGCGCGCTGGCGTTGGCGAACTATCTGGACACGCCGCAGCCGGAGTGGGAGCTGGCGCTGGGACGGTTGGGGCACGCGATCGTCGCGCATCCGTCGGCGTTCACCGAGAAGCCGCACCACTCCATGGACTGGTACTACCCGATGCTGGGCGGGGCGTTGCGCGGCCAGGCCGCCAGCGACCGGCTGGCCGCGCGCTGGGACGACTTCGTGGTCGACGGCCTGGGCATCCGCTGCGTCGACGACCGGCCGTGGGTCACCGGCGCCGAAACCTGCGAGCTGGTGCTGGCGCTGGACGCGATGGGCCGGCGCGACGCCGCGCAGCAACAGTTCGCGGCGATGCAGCATCTGCGCGAACACGACGGATCCTATTGGACCGGGCTGGTTTTCGCCGACGGCAAACGCTGGCCGGTGGAGCGCACCACCTGGACCGGGGCCGCGGTGATCCTGGCCGCCGACGCGCTGGCGAACGCCACCGGCGCCAGCGGCCTGTTCCGCGGCGTCGACCTGCCCCGCGGCCTGGAGGGCGACTACGACTGCGAGTGCGCCACCCAGACCCGTCGCTAGATCGGCTCGCCGACGACCCCGGACACCCGCTCCAGCACCCGCAGCGACCCGAGGGCGGTGACCTCGCTGAACTGACCGCTTTGCATTGCCCGGCAGTAGATCTGATACGGCGCCTGGCCGCCGTCGGCGGGGTTGGGAAACACGTCGTGGATGATCAACGCCGAGCCCAGGGCGACCCACTTCGCCCAGCCGTCGAAGTCCGCCTGCGCGGCGGCCTCACTGTGCCCGCCGTCGATGAACAGCAGCTGCAGCGGGGTGCGCCACCCTCGGGCCACCACCGCGGATCTGCCGACGACGGCGACCACGTGGTCCTCGAGCCCGGCCTCATCGAGGGTGCGCCGAAACGTGGGCAGCGTGTCGAACCGGCCGCTGACCGCGTCGACCAGCGAGGTGTCGTGGTACTCCCACCCGGGCTGATGTTCCTCGGAGCCGTGGTGGTGGTCGATGGTGTACAGCACGCCGTCACCGGCCAGTGCGGCCGCACCCAGCAGCACGGTGGACTTGCCGCAGTAGGTGCCGATCTCCACGCCGACCCCGCCGTCGAAGTACCGCGCCGCCGTATCGTGCAGCACCTGGCCCTCGTCGGCGGGCATGAAACCGGTCACCCGATCGGCCAGGGCGAACAATCGGGCAGTTTGCGCAGCCAGTGCGCTGTCGGTAGTCGGCATGCTGGCAACCTAGCGTCTGCCCACCGTCGGTGGCCAGCGCGCATGCTTGCTCGGACGAAATCGTTGTAGTAGCGTCCGGACATGTGTCCGAACCGGTAGCTCGGGAGGCGACGCGGCGCCGGTTGACGGCCAAGCAGGCCGACACGGTGGAACGCCTCGGCAAGGCTGCCGTCGCGATTCTGAGCCGCGAGGGCTTCTCGGGCCTGACCATCCGGATGGTGGCCGCCGAGGCCGGGGTGGGGGCCGCGACGGCCTACACCTACTTTTCGTCCAAGGAACACCTCGTCGCGGAGGTGTTCTGGCGCCGGCTGGCCTCTACCCCGACACCGCCGAGTGACTCCCCCGATCCCGTCACCCGCGTCGTCGCGGTGCTGCGGCATATCGCGCTGCTGGTCGTCGACGAGCCGGAGCTGGCTGGGGCGGTGACCAGCGCACTGCTCGGCAAGGATCCCGACGTCGAACATCTGCGGCTGCGCATCGGGCAGGAGATCCGGGGCCGGCTGGCCACCGCGCTGGGCGCGCGCAACGAGCCCGAGATCGTCGAAACGCTCGAATTGCTGTATGCCGGTGCGCTGGTCCGGGCCGGCATGGGGTACTCGTCGTACCAGCAGATCGCCAACCGATTGGAAAGCGCGGCGCGGCTGCTGCTGATCTGAGCGGGCGGGTGGTTTGGCCGCGGCCCGCCGCGGGAACCCCGCGGTTATGTTGCTGCGCAGAATCGCTCGTCCGCTGTTGTCAACGGTATTCATCGGCCAAGGGCTCGAGGCGTTACGCGCACCGCGTGCCGCCGCCGACGCCGCGCAACCGACGGTGCAGGGGTTGCGGCGGCTGCCGTCCCCGGTCGCCGGCAAGATTCCCGACGACGCCCAAGGGGTCGCCATGATCACCGCGGCCGTGCAGATCGGCGGCGGTCTGCTGCTGGCCAGCGGCCGGATGCCGCGGCTGGCCTCGGCGGCGCTGACGTTTACGGTGATCCCCGGCAACCTTGGCGCGCACATGTTTTGGAATGAAGACGATCCCGAACGCAAAGCCGAGAAGCGGCGCGCCTTCCTGGCGGATGTGAGCCTGCTCGGTGGGCTGATGATCGCCGCGGCCGATACCGCGGGGAAGCCGTCGCTGGGCTGGCGCGGTCGGCAGGCGGCGCGACGGGTTTCGGCGGCGGTGACCTCGGCGTTGCCGGCCGGCGGGGCCGACACGTCGCTGGTGGACTCCCAGTTCGGGGAAAAGCTCGGCCAAGGGCTGCAGGTCGGCGCCGAACGCGGCCGTGAGCTAATCAGTGCGGCCGGCGAAAAAAGCGGGCCGCTGGTGGAAGCGGCGCGTCGCCGCGGCGGCGAACTGGCCGAACTCGCGCGCGAACGGGGTGGGGAACTCGCCGAACTCGCGCGCGAACGCGGCGGCGAACTCGCCGAACTCGCGCGTGAGCGGGGCAGCGAGTTCGCGCACGCGTTACCGCGGTCGGTGAGCTGACCGTCGCCGCAATCCCTGCCAGGCGTATAAGCCCCACGACACCGCCACCAGGCTAAACACCACCACCTCCACGGCGCCCAGCCAATCGGTGGGGTACAGCACCCCGGTGATGTAGTGGGCGACAAAGCCATCCGGCGGCAGCGGCGCCATCCCGGCCTTGGCGCGCGACCACCGTTCCAGCCAGGTCAGCGGGCAGTCCAGATGGGCGGTGTTGATCGCGAAGCCCCACACCGCCGTCGGCACGTGCAGCCAGAACGTGCGACGCCAGCGCAGCGCGAGGAATCCGCCCACCACGAGATAGCTCATGAACGCGAAGTGCGCGAAGACGGTTAGGGCCACCACGATCTGATACATCGACGGCCGCCATCGTAGACCGGCGCGCCGCCCCGCGCGCAGGTACATTGGCGCACAGCAACCACTGCCGTCAGGAGCGAACGCAGATGAGACCCGGTGATTTCAATCCCAACGTGCCCCACTACCCCCAGCCCGGCGGTTACGGGCCGGCGTCGGGAGCGGCGCCCGGCGGCCTGGGGCTGCGTTTCGCCGCGCGGGTGATCGACGGTGTCCTGGTCAACATCGTGGCGTTCCTGCTGTCGCTGTTCACCCTGGACCGGGATTACTGGTTTTTGGCCACCGGCCTGTTCTCCGGCGTGCTGATGTTCGGCTATTTCGTGCTGCTGGAGGTCACCCACGGCGCCACCCTGGGCAAGCGGCTGTTGGGCCTGACGGTTCGCGGTCCGGGCGGGGCGGACAAGCCCGACGCCAAGCAGTCGGCCACCCGCAACGCGTTCACCTTGCTGGCGGTGATCCCCTACGTCGGGAGCCTGATCGCGTTCGTGGCCTACATCGTCATCGCGGCGACGATTAGCGCCAGCCCCACCAAGCAGGGCAAGCACGACGAGTGGGCCGGCGGCACCCAGGTGGTCAAGGGCTGAGCCGCCTCACCGGCGCCGGGCCAGGTAATCGGCGACGATCGTGTCGATGTCCTGACCGACGTCGACGGTGACGCCGCGTTCCTCGGGCGCCAGCGGCTCCAGCGTGTCGAACTGGGAGCGCAGCAGCGCGGACGGCATGAAATGGCCGGTCCGGTACGCCTGCCGCCGGCCGATGACGTCTGGGGGGCCGCTGAGATGCAAGAACTCGACGGTCGGACAGTGTCGGCGGAGCTGGTCGCGGTAGCTGCGTTTGAGCGCCGAGCAGCCGATCACCCCGCCGCCGGTGTGCGCCGACAACCACTGCCCGACCAGCTCAAGCCACGGATACCGGTCGGTGTCGGTCAACGGGATACCGGCGGTCATCTTGGTGATGTTGGCGTCGGGGTGGAAGTCGTCGGCGTCGGCGAACGGCACCCGTAGCCGCCCGGCCAGCGACCGCCCCACCGACGATTTGCCCGCCCCGGATACCCCCATGACCACGATCGGCGACACATCAGCGAGCGTGCCGCAATGATCAGATGATTACAACCTATCGGGGTATATGGGATTATTTATCGGTGGTCCAGGACGGTTCGTCGAGTGAGTTGCACCGCAACGTCCTGACCGCGATCGGCACCGGGATCGTGTCCGGACGATACCCCGCCGGGCAGGTGCTGACCCTGGATGCGCTGAGCGCCGGCAACGGCGTGTCGCGCAGCGTGGTCCGTGAGGCGATCCGGGTGCTGGAATCGATGGGGATGGTCGCTGCACGGCGCCGCATCGGGATCACCGTGCAGCCCGCTGCAAGCTGGAATGTCTTTGACCCCCGGCTGATTCGCTGGCGACTCGATGACGGCGACCGGGCCGTGCAACTGGAGTCGCTGCACGAGCTGCGCCGGGGTGTCGCCCCCGCGGCGGCGGCCTTGGCGGCCCGGCGCGCCGATCCCGAGCAGTGCCGCGTCATGGCCGCCGCGGTTTCGGACATGGTGGTGCACGCCCGCTCGGGTGACGTCGACTCGTACCGGCTGGCCCACAACGCCTTTCATCGCACCGTGTTGGAGGCCAGCGGCAACGGCATGTTCCGGGCGCTGCACGCGGTGCTGGCCGAAGCGCCCACCAACCACGTCAGCCCGGAGGTGATCGAGTTGCACGAGCGGGTCGGCCACGCCATCCGGGTCGGTGACGACGCCGCCGCCGAACGGGCCATGCGCCTCCTGTTCTAGCGCGGGGGTGGTTGATTGCGCCGACTGTGCGGTTTCATCCGCGAGACGCCTGCCGGGCGTATGAAACTGCACAGTCGCGAACGCCCGCAATGGGTTTAGCGGCCGCGGTTACGGTTCCATTCCATCCAGCCGACACCGGAGCGGCCGTCGGCGGTGGACACGCTGACCCACGCCCGGGGGAACTGGCTGATCCGCCCGTCGCTGGCCACCAGCCGCACCGGCGCGTGCGCGACGACCTCGGCGGTCACCGTGATCTCCCCGGGCTGCAGGCCCACGACGGTGGTGATCGGTAACCCGTTGTCGGCGAACGTCTCCCGCGCGGTGACGGTCTGCAGCTCGATGAGCCGCTCCCCCGTCTTCTGCACATAGCCGACCCCGATCGGGCCGGCGCCGGGAATGCGAATGTCCACGCCGTGCAGGTGGGTGCCGTCGTCGAGGTGCAGCGCGCTCCACACCCAGTCCATGCTCCACCAGTCGCGCACACCCCAGGAGTGGTCGCGCTGACCGGCGGCGTCGCGGAGCCGGTAGTCGGTGCCGTCGACGGTGACGGTGCCCGAGACCGTGCACGGGATCTCGTAGCGCGGCGTGAGCCGGTACTGGTAGGGCGTGCCGTCGGTGCTCCACACCAGATCCACCGCCACCTCGACGGGCCGCCCGGTCTCGCCGCGCAGCAGCGCCGCCGGGTCGTCGTAGGCCGCACCGGCCCCGCGCGCCGCGACCCGATAGCTGCGCAGCGGCGCGCCCGGATCGAGCGTGAGATCGAAGGTGTCGCAGCCGATTGCGTCGAGGCGCACCGGCAGCGCCGCGGCGAAGTCGTTGAGAGCGATGGTCGGCAGCTGCGGGCCGCACAGCAGCGCGTTGACCCAGGCGGTGCCCTCGTTCGGGTACAGGCCCACCCGGATCCACCCGGCGATCCGCTGGCCAGGATCGACGAAGTCGAAGTACCAGCTTTCATTCCACAGCGGTTCGTCGCCGGGCGGATGCGCCGCATCGTCGGTGTCCGCCGGGTGCAGCGGTTCGACGGCGACCGCGGCGGGCAACTCGGCCAGCGCGTCGGTGTCGAGCACGTGCTGGCTGTGCCGCTGCAGCATCGTCATGAACATCCGGTCGCCGCGCTCGGTGCGCTCCACCAGCATGGACGACACGATCGCCATCATCACCCCGAAGAAGCTTTGGCGGCGCACCCCGGTGCGGACGTCGTCAATGCTCAGCGGGCAATCCGGGCCCAGCGCGGTGTGATACGCGCGCAGCAGGGCGTCGTAGTGGGTGCGTCGGTCCGCCACCGGCAGCGCGCAGCCCAGGAAGTAGGCCAGGTCGGTCAGCGCGGGACCCCAGGTGACGGTCTGCCAGTCCACCACGGTCAGGCGGCGGTGCGACCCGTTCGCGCCGAACAACATATTGTCCAGCCGGTAGTCGCCGTGGATCAGCCCGTGCGGGCGGTCGGCGGCCGCCTCGGCCGCCAGGTAACCGTCGAAACCACCGACCAGCCGTTCGCACACCATGCGTTGCGGCGGGGTCAGCGCCGCGCCGTACCGGTCGGCGAACCCGGCGTACAGCTGGGCGATCAGCGCCTGATTCACCGGCGTGTCGCGGTTGAGCCACGCCGCGTCGGCCAGCGCGGCGTCGCCCAGCAGCGGCGCCTGCAGCCGGGCCAGCTCCTCGACCGCCAGCAGCGCCTGATCGACTGTGGCGCCGCCGATCTCGTTGCCAACCACGGCCGGCGCGGCGTCACCGAGCAGCAGATCGAAGATGCCGGCGACCGGGTCGAAGCCGGCGTGATAGCAGGGCGCGACTGGGCCCGCCAGCCGCGGCGCGATGTCGGTGTAGAACCGGACCTCGCGCTCGTAAAGGCCCAGCGCCAGGCCGGTGGCCCGGCTGGTCGGGTCGCTGGCGGCGACCTTGAGCACCACCGAACGCGGACCGTCGCCGCCCGCGGCGTAGGTCGGGGTAATGCGGTAGCACTCGCTCATCTGCCCGGTGCCGATGCGTTCGGCGGAAAACCCGGTGACGGTGCCGGCGGCCAGCACCGCGGTGAGCCAGTCGGCGGTCAGGTCGGTCGGCCGTTCGATGATGCCGTCGTCGGTCACGCGACCAACATAGCGGCGCGAGCAGACGCAAAAGCCCCTTTTCCGCACCGGAAATGGGGGCTTTTGTGTCTGCTCGCGGGCGGAGGGCGCCGCGGAAAGACCTAGCGGGCCAACGAAAAGCCCTGCCACGCGATCCGGCGTTCGGGGTGCGGGTCGTATTCGACGCGGCACTCGCGGTCGAACACCAGCACGGCGCGGTCGGCCGCGGTGTAGGCCGGCCAGTCGTCGCCGGGCACCCCGGTGCGGCTAAACGACCGCCAGCGGCGCTGCACTTGATCGCTGACCCGCAGCGCGGCGCGACGGTCGGCGGCGACGGTCAGCAGGGCGCCGAACCGGGTCCGGTAGGTATCGAACACCGCCAACAGCTCGGTGGCGTGGGTGGCGCCCAGCCCCGACCACCGCAACAGCCGCGGCGCGAAGTCATACCGGTACAGGTAGGTGGGTGCGTGGGCACCGTGGGCCTCGGCGATCTCCCAGGCCGCCGCGCCGAACGCGAAATCGCCGCCGAGCTGCACACAGGCCGCCGGGTCCGGATAGTCCGGGTAGGCGGCGGTGATGCGTTGCCGGGCAGCCGGACCGGCCTCGGCGAACAGCGCCTCGATCATCGGCTCGGTGGTCGGCAGCATCCGCAGAAACCGGGTGAACAGCCGACCCTCCTCGGCGTTGGTGCCCACGATCAGCGGCACTCGGTGGGCGCTGCCGCGCCGCATCGCCTCCACCGGATCCACCGGCAATACCTCGTCGCCGGCCACCGGGCCGATCGGGAACGCCCCCAGCATGTTCTGCACACCCTGGTCGACCAGCCGGTCTTGGGCGGCCACCAGATCGGCCGCCGACGCCGCCATCACCGCGTGGGCGGCGTCGGCGGGACGCGCCCCGAGCAGCGCGGCGAACCGGGCCGCGAAGTCGGCGGCCATCTCCGGGGTGCGCACCATGCCCGCCGCGGGGCTTTCCGAAATCGCCTGGGAGAACAGCCCTTCGGCGGCGGGCACCGCCAGCAGGGTGGCGACCACGTGCGCGCCGGCGCTTTCGCCGAAGATGGTGACGTTGTCCGGGTCGCCGCCGAAGGCCGCGATGTTGTCCCGCACCCAGCGCAGCGCCAGCACCAAATCGCGCAGGTACAGGTTGCTGTCGATGCTGACCTCGGGGGTGGACAGCGACGACAGGTCCAGACAGCCCAGCGCGCCGAGCCGGTAGTTGACCGAGACATACACGCAGCCGCCGCGGGCCAGCGCGGCCCCATCGTACAGCGGGGTGGCCGAACTGCCCAGGATGTAGCCGCCGCCGTGAATGAACACCATCACCGGCAGCGGATCGGGCCCCGCCGCCTGCGGTGCCACCACGTTGAGGGTCAGGCAGTCCTCCCCCATCGGCTGGTACTTGCCGGGGCTGACCATGGTGTAGCGACGCTGCTGCGGCGCGCATTTGGTGAACCCGTGACAGTGCCGCACCCCCGACCACGGCTCGGCGGGCTGCGGCGCCCGGAACCGCAGCGCCCCCACCGGCGGACGCGCATACGGGATGGACCGCCACCGGTGCACCCCGCCGCGGGTGAACCCTTCGACGATGCCGGTGGCGATGGTCGCGCGGACGGGGTGTTGGTGCATGACCGAACGGTAGCGAATTTCCCGGCCCGGCCACGCCAAGCCCAACCAATTCGCCGGCGGCGGTTAGCCTGACGGGATGCGAAACGCTGTGCTGGTCGCTGTGTTGCTGCTGGTTGCCGGGTGTTCCCGGGCGACGGTGGGCCACCCGGAATCCCCGCACCCCAGCGCGCCGGCGCCGTCCTCGCGCACCCCCACCGCCGCGCCGTCGGCGCCGGTGCCGTCCACACCCCCGGATGCCGGCGCGCCGGTCGCCGCGGTGATCGCCTGGGTGGAGGCCGGCCGTCGGGTCGACGCCACCGGCTACCACAGCGCCACCCGCGACGGCGCCACCACCGAACTCGGCGACGACGTCGGTTTCACCACGCCCGCGGACGCGACCGGTCACACGACCTGCATGACCAACGCCGGCGCCCTGGCCTGCCTGGTCGATCTGACCGATCCGCCGCCCCGCCCGCAGGACGTCTACGGCGCGTGGCAGGGCAATTGGGTGGATTTCGACGGCTCCAGCGTGCAGGTCGGGTCCGCCCACGCCGACCCCGGGCCCTTCCTGCGCGGCGACGGGCCCGAACTGCCCTACGGGGCGTCGCTGGCCTTCGGCGACTACCGGTGCCGGGCCGACCCGGCCGGCCTGGTCTGCGTGAACTACGCGCACCGCGCGGCGGCGCGGTTCGCCGCGGCGGGCATCACCCCGTTCGGGTGCCTGCACCCGGCGCCCACACCGCCGGGCGTCGGGAAGAAATTCGGCTGCTGAGGGTCTTAGCGCCAGCCGTCGGCGGCTTTCGCCGCCCGCATCAGCGTGTCGCACAGCTGCCGCAGCTCGCTGGCCGCGGCCCCCTCGTCCAGCGCCGTGGCCACGTCTTCGGCCGCGCAGCGCACCTGATACACCCGGTCGGACAGGGCGGCGGCTTCCTCGGCGGTGAGCACCACCGCGTCCGGGGGCAGCGTCGCGTGGACGCCGTTGATCTGGGCGCGCTGCTCGTAGGCGCGCTGCCGACACGATTGCCGACAGTATTGGCGGCGGCGGCCGGTCCCGGTGTCGGCCACCTCACGGCCGCACCAGCGGCAGGGTTGTGGTTTACCGCGGCGGGTCACGCTTGGTGACTCTAGTCGGGCCCACCCGGCGGTCCCGGTATCATGGAGGGTCGCGTCGCAGCCCGGGAACTCCGTTCGACGTTGCTGCGTTGTTAGCCCCGTAGAGAATTTGCTTAACGGAATCTAGGAAAGGTTGGGCCGATGGCTGATCGCGTCCTGAGGGGCAGTCGCCTCGGAGCCGTGAGCTACGAGACCGACCGCAACCATGACCTGGCGCCGCGTCAAGTCGCGCGGTACCGCACCGAGAACGGCGAAGAGTTCGACGTCCCGTTCGCCGACGACGCCGAGATCCCCGGCACCTGGATTTGCCGCAACGGGATGGAAGGCACCCTGATCGAGGGTGAGCTGCCGGAGCCCAAGAAGGTCAAGCCGCCCCGCACCCACTGGGACATGCTGCTGGAGCGCCGCTCGGTCGAGGAGCTCGAAGAGCTGCTCAAGGAGCGGTTGGACCTGATCAAGTCGCGTCGCCGCGGGTAGCTGACCCGCGCCTAACGCGGCCTTAGCCGACCGCGCTGCGGGTCCGGTTCAGCCGCCCGGCGATCCCCCACCGGGCGACTTTGATCATCGCTTCGCGGATGTTGGAGCCGCTCATCTTGGACACGCCGAGCTCCCGCTCGGTGAAGGTGATGGGCACCTCGACGACGACGAAGCCGTTGTTGATGGCCCGCCAGGTCAGGTCGATCTGGAAGCAGTACCCCTTCGACTCCACCGCGGCCAGGTCGATCTTTTCCAGCACCTCGCGCCGGTAGGCGCGGTACCCGGCGGTGATGTCGTGGATCCCGACGCCCAGTAGCAGCCGCGAATAGGTGTTGGCGGTCTTGGACAGCGCCAGCCGCCGCCACGGCCAGTTGCGCACCGCCCCGCCGTCCACGTAGCGGGAACCGATCGCCACATCCGCTCCGCCGTCCACGGCGTCCAACAGCCGGTGCAGCTGCTCGGGGGCGTGGCTGCCGTCGGCGTCCATCTCCACGATCACCGCGTATTCGCGGGCCAGTCCCCAGGCGAACCCGGCCAGGTAGGCCGCGCCCAACCCGGCCTTGGCGGTGCGGTGCATCACGTGCACCCGGTCCGGGGCGGCCGCCGCCAGGTCGTCGGCGAGCTGCCCGGTGCCGTCCGGGCTGCCGTCGTCGACCACCAGCACGTGCGCCTCGGGCTTGGCCTGCCGGACCCGGCCCAGGATCAGCGGCAGGTTCTCCCGCTCGTTGTAGGTGGGGATCACCACCAGCGTGCGCTGGCTGGGACGGTCACCGGCAGCCTCGTCACTGCGCTCTGCATGGCCGCGGGTCATCTGGCTCCTCTTTCTGGCCCGGAGCGGGCTACGGGGTGAAGGTGGTGGTGAGCGGTCATCGGCGCCGCTCCTCGGCATCGTCGCCGGCGGAGCTCATGTGCGCCGCTCCTCCTCACGTGGCTCTGCATCGTCGCCGGCGCGGCTCATGTGCGCCGCTCCTCCTCATCGCTTCGCTCTGCATCGTCGCCGGCGCGGTCGTTCACCGTCCGGAACAGCCGACGAAACGCACGCGTGGACCATCCATTCTGCAGCACCGCACCCAGAACCGCCGCGGCACCCGCTGCGACCAGCACCCATTGCACCAGCGGCCCCCACCGGGTGGCCAGGGTCAGCGACGTCTTGAGCCGCACCTGATTGTCCAGGTAGGCGGGCTGGAAGAACTCGGTGCTGGCCAGTTCGCGGCCGTCCGGGGCGATCACCGCGCTGACGCCGGTGGTGCCGGCCACCACGACGTAGCGGTCGTGTTCCACCGCGCGCGCCTTGGCGAACGCCAGCTGCTGCCGGCTCATCGTCTTGTTGAAGGTGGCGTTGTTGGTGGGCACCGCCAGCAGCTGGGCACCGTTGAGCACCGATTCGCGCGGCGCCCGGTCGAAGATGACCTCCCAGCAGGTGGTGACCCCGACCGGCACCCCGGCGGCGTGCACCACCCCCGAGCCGTGGCCGGGCACGAAGTAGCCGGCGCGGTCGGCGTAGCTGGACAGGTGGCGGAAGAAGCCCCGCCACGGCAGGTACTCGCCGAACGGTTGCACGATCCGCTTATCGTGCTGTTCGGCCGGGCCGGCCTGCGGATCCCACACCACCACCGAGTTCAGCGCCACCGGGTCCTCCGGGGTCCAGCCCGGCCCGGCGCGCACCGTGCCGACCAGGATCGGGGCGCCGATCGCCTGGGCGGCCTCGGCGATCCGCTGCCCGGCGTCCGGGTTGACCAGCGGGTCGATATCCGAGGAGTTCTCCGGCCAGATGACGAACTGCGGCTGCGGGGCCCGCCCGGCGTGGACGTCGGCGGCCAGCTGCAACGTCTCCCGCACGTGGTAGTCGAGCACTTCGCGGCGTTGGGCGTTGAAGTCCAACCCGAGCCGGGGCACGTTGCCCTGCACGGCGGCGACGGTGACGGCGGGTTCGTTGCCCGATCCCACCCCGGCGTGCCGCACCGACGGCCACACCAGCACGGTGGCGAACAGCACCAGGCAGATGCAGGCGCCCGGTAGCAGCACCGCGGGCGGTTCGGTGTGGCCGGAGTCCAGCAGGCGGTCGCGTCGAAACCAGCCCACCAGTTCCACCGCGAACGCCGTCGCCGCGCAGCCGACCAGCACGATCGCCGTCGACAGCAGCGGCACCCCGCCGACGGCGGCCAACGGCAAAAACGGGCCGCTGGTTTGCCCGAAGCCCACCACGCCCCACGGGAACCCGCCGAACGGGACGGTGGATTTCGCCCACTCCTGCCCCGCCCACAGCACCGCAAACCAGATCGGCCAGCCCGGCAGCGCGCGCACCACCACGGCCAGCAGCCCGAACAGGCCGGGAAACAGCGCGCACACCAGCGCCAGCACCAGCCAGGGCACCGTGCCGACCAGGGTGCTGATCCAGGGCAGCAGCGGCAGGTAGAACGCCACGCCGAACAGGAAGCCGTAGCCGAAGCCGCCGGCCACGATGGTGGCCGCGTGGATCAGCACCGCCGCCAGCAGTGCGAACGCGACCACCGCCGCCCACCACCATTGCAGCGGCGGGAAGCTCGCGCACAGCAGCAGCCCGGCCACCAGGGTGGCGCTCAGTTGCGGCAGCCGCGCCCACACGGCGGCACCGAAGCCCGGCAGCCGGTCGGCGATCGCGGTGCCCGCCCGGCCCAGGCGGCGCCCGGCCGCGGCCCCCAGCCGGCGGGCCACCCGCAGCGCCTCGGGCAGCTCCCGGTCCTCGGGGTAGCGGTGCGGGTCGTCGAACGGGTCGTCGTCGTACGGGTCCTCGAACGGGTCGTCGTCGCCGACCACCGGGATGGTTTCGGTGTCGTCGTCGGGCCGCGCGGTCCCGTCGAACCGCTTACCGCCCCTAGCCATACAGAACCGCACCCCGGTGCACGGTTTGCCGGCAACGCGGCAGGGGGTCGGTGGGGCCCAGCCGCGGCAGCGGCGGAACCTGCGCACGCGGGTCGGTGGACCAGCGTTGGACCGCGTCGCGGGGTGCGCTGACGGTCAGCTCCCCGGTATCCCAGACGGCGTAGCTGGCCGGCGCCCCGGGCACCAGCGTGCCGGCAACGCCGTCGTGAACCCCGCCGGCGCGCCAGCCGCCGCGGGTCGCGGCAGCAAACGCCGCCCGCGGTGACACCGCGCTGCCCGGGGTCCGGTGGCTGGCCGCCGCCCGCACCGTCGCCCAGGGATCCAGCCCCGTCACCGGGGCGTCGGAGCCAAACGCGAGGGGCACGCCATGGGATGCTAGCAGGGAAAACGGGTTGAGCTTGCTGGAGCGCACGGCTCCCAGACGGCGGGCGTACATGCCGCTGTCCCCGCCCCACAGCGCATCGAAATTGGGTTGCATGCTGGCGATGACGCCCCAGGCGCCCAACTGGGCGGCCTGCTGATCGGTCACCATCTCCGCATGTTCCAACCGGTGCCCGCACCTGGCGACCGCGGCCACCCCGAAATGCTCGACGACCCGCGCAAACGCGGTGACCGCCGCCGCCACCGCGGCGTCCCCGATCACGTGAAAACCGGCCGTGATGCCCGCTTCGGTGCAGGCCCACAGGTGCGCGGTGATGGTGTCGGTGTCCAGGTAGCAGGTGCCGGTGCGGTGCGGGGCGTCGATGTAGGGCTCGTGCAGCCACGCGGTGTGCGATCCCAGGGCGCCGTCCACGAACAGGTCCCCGGCCAGCCCGTGGGCGCCGGTGTGCTCCAGCAGTTCGCGGGCCTGCGCGGCGCTGGTCACCGCCTCACCCCAGTACCCGATCACCTCGACCCCGTGGTCCAGGCCGCGCAGTTCGCGCCAGTCGTCGAGGCCGCCGATGTCGGGGCCGGCGCATTCGTGGACCGCGACGATGCCGTGGGCGGCCGCGGCGTCTAGCGCCGCGGTGCGGGCTTCGGCGCGCTGCGCGGCGGTCAGCAGATCCCGCGCGGCGGCCCGCACCCGGTGATGGGCGTCCCCGGTCAGCGGCCGCTGCGGGTCGGCGGCCAACTCCGGGATCCGGCGCCGCAGCCCGGTGGAGGCCAGCGCGGAGTGCGCGTCGACGCGGGCGAGGTAGCCGGGCCGGTCGCCGAGCACCGCGTCCAGCTCCGCGGTGGTCGGGGCGGTGTTGTCCGGCCAGGTCGTCTCGTCCCAGCCGTGTCCCCACACCGGTTGGTCGGGGTGCGCGGCCGCGTAGTCGCCGATCAGCGCCAGGCAGTGCTGCCGGGAGGACGCCGTCCGCAGGTCCAGACCCGACAGGGTCAGCCCGGTCGCGGTGAGGTGGATGTGGCTGTCCACGAACGCCGGGGCGACGAAGCCGCCGTCCAGATCGGCGACGTCGGCGTCGGGGAACCGTTCGCGGCCGACGGCGTCGCTGCCCACCCAGGCCACCACGTCGTCGCGCACCGCCATCGCGGTGGCGTCCGGGTGAGTCGGGCTGTGGATCCGGCCGCCCAGCAGCAGCCTGGTCGGACTCGGGGTCGTCACGGCGTAAAACTACGGGGTTGCGGTGACACGGTGTGGTGCGGGCTCAATCGGCGTGTCGGTACAGCGCGGGCGCGGGCACCTCGGTGACGTCGATGACTTCGCCGTCGATGTAGTCGCCGTGGCCGCCGCTGGGGGTCCGCGGGGCGCCGCCGGTCATGACCGTGACCAGCGGGGCGCGCCGGCCGATGCCGCGAACGGCCAACGCTGCCACCACCGGGCGGGCGATCGCCCGCGTCGCCGGCACCAGCAGCAAAAGCCCCGCCACGGTGCTGACCAGGCCGGGAACGATGACCAGCACGGTGCCCAGCGCGACGAGCGCGCTGTCGGTGAGCGCGCCGCCGGAGCGCAGCCGGCGCAGCTGGCGCCGGGCCTGCGCACCCGCCAGCAGCAGCCCGCCGACGAAGGTGGCCGTCAGCAGCAGCAGGGTCCACCCGAAGCCGATCGTGGAGGTCAGCGCAACCAGCACCGCCAGTTCGACGACGGCGTACCCGAGAAACAGTCGCGTGCCCATGTGGGGCCAACGTATCGCGGCGCGGCTTTGGTTCCTTGGGTCGCCGCCGGGTGGGTAATAGATTGGGCGGAATGACGACGATCGAGTTCGACACCCCCGATGGGCCCATCGACGCCTTGCTGAGTGTTCCGGACGGACACGGCCCGTGGCCGGGCGTGGTGGTGGTCCACGACGCGTTGGGTTACGGCCCGGACAACGAGGCGATCTCCGGTCACATCGCCGCCGCCGGGTACATCGCGCTCACGCCGAACCTGTATGCCCGGGGTGGCCGGGCCCGCTGCATCACCCGGGTGATGCGCGAGCTGCTGACCAAACGCGGTCGCGCGCTCGATGACATCCTGGCTGCCCGCGACCACCTGCTGGGCATGCCGCAGTGTTCCGGGTCGGTCGGTATCGCGGGATTCTGCATGGGCGGCGGTTTTGCGCTGATCATGTCGCCCAAGGGGTTCGCCGCGTCGGCGCCGTTCTACGGCACCCCGCTGCCGCGGCACCTGAGCGAGACCCTGGACGGGGCGTGCCCGATCGTGGCCAGCTTCGGCGCCCGCGACCCGCTGGGGGTGGGCGCGCCGACCCGGCTGCGCCGGGTCGTCGAACACAAGGGCATTCCCGCCGACATCAAGGTCTACCCGCGCGCCGGGCACAGCTTTGCCAACAAACTGCCCGCCCAGCCGCTGCTGCGCGTCACCGGGTTCGGCTACAACGAGGCCGCCACCGCCGACGCCTGGGCCCGGGTGTTCGCGTTCTTCGGTGAACACTTGGGCGGTGCGTCGCAGGCCTGACGGTTGCGGCGGGCTACGGCGCGGCTTAGTTGGCGGCGCGGATTTCCAGGCCGAGGTTGTTGTGCATGCCGCCGCGCAGTTTGCTGAAGAAGTTAAACACCCGGCCGATGAGGCCGTAGCGCTTGCCGATCGCGTCGTAGACGGTGCCGGTGTGCGACGGGTCCAAGATGGTGGCGGTCGCCTCGATCGCCTCGCTCTTGGGCCGGCCCCGCAGGTCGCAGGCCGCCAGCGTCACCCGCGGGGTGTTGCGGATCCGCTTGACCTTCCAGGACTTCGCCTCGGTGATCACCAGCAACCGGTCACCGTCGGCGGCGGCCCAGATCGGGGTGGGTTTGGGCCGGCCGTCCTTGGTGAAGGTGGTCAGCAGGATGTAGTCGGATTTCGCGATGTCAGCGAACGTGGGAGCCACGGGTCGACTCTAGCGGCGAGCAGACGCAAAAGCCCCCTCATGGGGCGGTTTTTAGGGGCTTTTGCGTCTGCTCGGCGAACTAGCCCTCCAGGTCGCCTTCGGTTTCCAGCAGCGCCTGACGCAGCCCGTCGAGGGTGGCTTGCTGGGGCTCGGCCCACATGCCGCGGCCGGCGGCCTCCAGCAGCCGCTCGGCCATCCCGTGCAGCGCCCAGGGGTTGGACTCGGCCATGAACTTGCGGTTGTCGGGGTCCAACACGTAGCGCTCGGTGAGCTGCTCGTACATCCAGTCGGCCATCACGTGGGCGGTGGCGTCGTAGCCGAACAGGTAGTCGACGGTGGCGGCCATCTCGAAGGCGCCCTTGTAGCCGTGTTTGCGCATCGCGGTGATCCAGCGCGGGTTGACCACCCGGGCCCGGAACACCCGGGTGGTCTCCTCGGACAGGGTGCGGGTGCGGACCGCGTCGGGGCGAGTGTTGTCGCCGATGTAGGCCGCCGGCGCCTGCCCGGTCAACGCCCGCACGGTGGCCACCATGCCGCCGTGGTACTGGAAATAGTCGTCGGAGTCGGCGATGTCGTGTTCGCGGGTGTCGGTGTTTTTGGCCGCGACGGCGATGCGTCGGTAAGCCCGGTTCATGTCGTCGGTGGCGGGTCGGCCGTCCAGGTCGCGGCCGTAGGCGAAACCGCCCCACGCGGTGTACACCTGCGCCAGGTCGGCGTCGTCGCGCCAGTTGCGGGAATCGATCAGCTGCAGCAGCCCCGCCCCGTAGGTGCCCGGCTTGGAGCCGAAAATCCTGGTGGTGGCGCGCCGCTGGTCGCCGTGGGCGGCCAGGTCGGCGCGCGCGTGGGCCCGCACATAGTTGTCGTCGTCGGGCTCGTCGAGGTCGGCCACCAGCCGCACCGCGTCGTCGAGCATGGTTACCACGTGCGGGAAGGCGTCCCGGAAGAACCCGGAGATGCGCACCGTCACGTCGATGCGGGGCCGACCCAGCTCGGCTAGTGGGATCGGCGTCAGGCCCACCACCCGCCGCGACGCGTCATCCCACACCGGCCGAACACCGAGCAGCGCAAGCACTTCGGCGATGTCGTCGCCGGCGGTGCGCATCGCCGAGGTGCCCCACACCGACAAACCCACCGAGGCCGGCCAGCGCCCGTAGTCGTCGCGGTAGCGGGCCAGCAGCGAATCCGCCATCGCCACCCCGGTTTCCCACGCCAGCCGGGACGGCACCGCCTTGGGGTCCACCGAGTAGAAGTTGCGCCCGGTGGGCAGCACGTTGACCAGCCCGCGCAGCGGTGAGCCCGACGGTCCGGCCGGGATGAACCGACCGTCCAAGGCGCGCAGCACCTGCTCGATCTCGCCCGCGGTGCCGGCCAGCCGCGGCACCACCTCGGTGGCCGCGAACCGCAGCACCGCGGCGACAGCGGGGTTGTCGGTGAGCCGCGCGGCGGCATCGGGATCCCAGCCGGCATCCTGCAGGGCGGCGACCAGCCCGCGCGCCGCGGCCTCGGCCTCATCGACGGCGGCCCGCTCGTCGGTGCCGTCCTCGGCCAGCCCGAGCGCCTGCCGCAGACCGGGCACCGAGTGCTCGCCGCCGAACAGTTGACGCGCCCGCAGGATCGCCAACACCAGATCCAGTTGCTGTTCCCCGGCGGGGGCCTGCCCCAGGATGTGCAGCCCGTCGCGGATCTGCACATCCTTGATCTCGCACAGCCACCCGTCGACGTGCAGCAGCATGTCGTCGAACTGCTCGTCTTCGGGACGCTCGGCCAGACCCAGGTCGTGATCCATCTTGGCGGCGCGGATCAGCGTCCAGATCTGCTGGCGGATCGCGGGCAGCTTGCCGGGGTCCAGCGCGGCGATGGTGGCGTGCTCGTCGAGCAGCTGCTCCAAACGGGCGATGTCGCCGTAGCTTTCGGCGCGCGCCATCGGCGGGATGAGGTGATCGACCAGCACCGCGTGCGCGCGGCGTTTGGCCTGGGTGCCCTCCCCCGGGTCGTTGACCAGAAACGGGTAGATCAGCGGCAGATCCCCCAGCGCGGCGTCCGGCCCGCAGGCCGCCGACATCCCTAAGGTCTTGCCGGGCAGCCACTCCAGGTTGCCGTGCTTGCCCAGGTGCACCACGGCGTCGGCGTCAAAACTGTTGGGAAAATCCGAACCCAGCCAGCGGTAGGCGGCCAGGTAGTGGTGACTGGGCGGCAGATCCGGGTCATGGTAGATCGCCACCGGGTTCTCGCCGAAGCCGCGCGGCGGCTGCACCAGCAGCACCACGTTGTCCGCGCGCAGTGCGGCGATGACGATTTCGCCGTCCGGGTCGTTGGTCCTATCGACGAACAACTCTCCCGGCGGCGGCCCCCAGTGCTGCTGCACGGCGTCGGCGAACTCGGCGGGCAGGGTGGCGAACCAGGCGCGATAGTCCTTGGCGGACACCCGGATCGGGTTGCCGGACAGCTGGGCCTCGGTCAGCCAGTCCGGATCCTGTCCGCCCGCGTCGATCAACGCGTGGATCAGCGCGTCGCCGTCGTGGGCGTCGAGTCCGGGCAGCTCCCCCACCCGGTATCCGTGGTCGCGCAGCGCGCCCAGCAACGCCACCGCGCTGGCCGGGGTGTCCAGGCCGACGGCGTTGCCGATGCGGGCGTGCTTGGTCGGATACGCCGAAAACACCACCGCCACCCGTTTGTCGGCGGCGGGGATGGCGCGTAGCCGCCCGTAGCGCACCGCAAGGCCCGCGACGCGTGCGCAGCGCTCCGGGTCGGCGCGATACGAGATCAGTCCCTCGTCGTCGATCTCCTTGAACGAGAACGGAACCGTGATGATGCGCCCGTCGAATTCGGGGACCGCGACCTGGCTGGCGACGTCGAGCGGGGACAGGCCGTCGTCGTTGGCGCACCACTGGTCCCGGTCGGTGGTCAGGCACAGGCCTTGCAGGATCGGGATGTCCAGCGCCGCCAGGTGCTCGACGTTCCAGCCATCATCGTCGCCGCCGGCCGCGGCCGTCGCCGGCTTGCTCCCCCCGGCGGCCAGCACGGTGACGATCATCGCGTCGGCGCGCCGCAACGTGTCCAGCAGTTCGGGTTCGGCGGTGCGCAGCGACGCGCAGTACAGCGGCAGCGCGTGACCCCCGGCGGCCTCGATCGCCGTGCACAGCGCCTCGATGTAGCCGGTGTTGCCGGCCAATTGCTGGGCCCGGTAGTACAACACCGCGATGGTCGGCTGGTCGGCAGCACCGGCGCCGGGCCGCTCCAGCGGTCCCCAGGTCGGGGTGGCCACCGGCGGCGCAAACCCGATCCCGGTCATCAGCACGGTGTCGGACAAGAAGGCGTGCAGTTGGCGCAGGTTCTCGACGCCGCCCTGGGCGAGATAGATGTGGGCTTGCACGGCGATACCGGCCGGAACGCTGGAGCGGTCCATCAGCTCGGCGTCCGGGGTTTGCTCACCGCTGACCATCACGGCCGGGACACCGCTGGCCAGCACCGCATCAATGCCGTCCTGCCAGGCCCGGTAGCCGCCCAGGATGCGGACCACCACGACGTCGGCGCCGTCGAGCAGGTCGGGCAGGTCCTCGAGGATCAGCCGCGCCGGGTTGGCCCACCGGTAGCGCGCGCCGCTGGCGCGGGCGGTGATCAGGTCGGTGTCAGAGGTCGACAACAGCAGCACGGTGGGATCGGGCACCCACCATTCGTACCGTATCGCCGAAAACTGAGGTACGCGGCTACTCTATTCGGCTGCGGCGACGCGGCGTCATAGTCGATTGGCCAGCAGCGGATGGCTGCCGACCACTCGAACCGAGGAGCCGAAATGTCCAACGTCGATACTGCCCGGTCCGCCTACCAGGCGTTTAGCCGCGGGGATCTGGCGGCGCTGAAAGAGTTCTACGCCCCAGACGCCGTCTGGTACTCCTCCGACGAGATTGAGCCGGGCGGGGAGGTGCGCGGACGCGACGAGATCATCGACATGATGGCGCGGCTGCCCGAGTACTGGAACACCGTCACGATCGAGCCGCGCGAATACATCGACGGCGGCGAATATGTCGTCGCGATCGGCACCCAGCGCTTCGCCAACGACAAGGGCAGCGAAGAGTCCCCGTTCGTCAACGTGCTGAGGTTCGACCGCGACGGCAAGGTTGTCCGTGGTGAATTTCACGCGGACAGCGCGAAAATCGCCAAGCTGCAGGCCTAGTGACCGCGTGTGACGCCCCGATCGCAGTGCCGCCCAACGCCATCGAGTACCGGCAAGTGACGGTGCTGTTCGTCAAGGTGGCGCAGTCGATGGACGTGGCCGCGGCGCTCGGCGCAGAACGCTTCCACGAAGTCATGGCCGCGCTGGGCAACTGCGCGGCCATGGTGGTCCGTCGCTACGGCGGCATCGTTGACAAGGTCACCGGCTCGGGTGTGGTGGCGCTGTTCGGCACCCCGGTCGCGGTGACGGATCACGCCGTGCGTGCCTGTTTCGCCGCCCTGGACATTCAGACCGAAACACAGTGCCTGAGCGGACATGTGGAGAATTCAGACGGGGTCGTGGTGCAGCTGCGGGCTGGTCTGAACTCGGGCCGCATGCTGCTCGAGGGCGACAATCCGCAGGGCCACACCGCGCTCGGTGACGACGTCGGCCTGGCCCAGCGGATGCAGTCGGTGGCTCCGCCGGGCGGGGTGATGTTGGCCGAGTCCACCGCTCGGCTGGTCCACACCCTCGCCGTCCTTGGCGAACGCGAGATGGTCAAAGGCACCCACGCCCAGGTGCCCGCCCGACGCCTGATCTCGATGGCGCACGGCACGCTGGCGTTGGCCTAACGCGTGTCGGCCCGGGTCCGATTGACCAGGTGCACCAGCTGGTCGCGCCGCTCGATGCCGAGCTTGGCGAAAATGCGATAGAGGTGGCCGTCCACCGTGCGCACCGAAACGGTCAGCCGGTCGGCGATCTGACGGTTGGACAACCCGGCCGCGACCAGCATCGCGATCTCGCGTTCCCGGTCGGTGATCGGCAGCGGCTGGGCGGCGGCGACGACGGCCGGGGTGCGGACTTCGCCCGACCCGGCCAGCCAGTGCGCCCGACTCGACGACTCCAATTCCTTGCTGCGGTGGCCGGTACGGGCGTGTTCGCGCGCCGCCTGCGCGGCGGCGTCGGCGGCCAGGGCCGCCGCCCCCATCGCGGCGAACCGGTCGGCCGCCGCGTCGAGCGAGTCGCCGTCGTGGTTGGTCAGGCCACCCGCGTAGGTGGCGATCGCCGCCGCCAACGGCGTGTTCAGGATCTGCGCCAGCTCCCCCAACCGGGCCGCGTGCGCGCGGTCACCGAACCTGGCGGCGGTGTGCAGTGCGCGCATCTCGACCGCGGACATCCCGGATTGCTGCGCGATCTGCGCGGCGCGCGCCGCGTGCATCCGGGCGGCCGTGGTCTCGCCGACCGCCGCCCGCTCCCAGGCGCGGGCCAACTCGAGTTCGGGCAGAAACGCGGCCACCTGCGGCCCGTAGGCGTGTTCGGAACTGCGCAGCGCCGCGCCGGCGGCCTCCCCGTCACCCCGCGCGCCTTCAGCCTGCGCCCACCAGGCCGTCACCAGCATTGTCCACGGCGACGGAAAGCCTTGCGACAGCGCCGATATCGAGTCGCGAAAGGCCGCGCACGCGGATGCCAGCGCGCCGCGGGACAGGTGCAGCAGCCCGCGCATGGTGTTCACCATGGCATCCGCTTGCGGGACACTGGCGGCCATCGCCGCATAGCGTTGGCACACCCGCTCGGCCGCGGGGTGATCACCGGCGGCGGTGAACGCCAACATCTGCGCCACCCCGATGGCGAAGCGCTGCGGTCCCGAATCGCTCAGCGCGGCCGCCCGCAGCCCCGTCTCCGCGGTGCGCTGCACCTCCTCGAACCGCCCGGCCAGGGCACATGCGCAGCTCGTCGCGACCGCTGCCCACACGGTGGCCAGTGGCAGCGCATCCGAGGCGCACAGCGTCGGCCCGGCGTCGATCGCCGCGGCAACGTCGCCGGAAAAGAACGCAAACGACAACTCCAGGGCGGTGACCAGACCGCGCACCGGTTCGGAGACCACGCACGCCTGGGTGGCGGCCAACGCCTCCCGTGCCGGCTCCACCCGGCCGCAGACCCAGAACAGGTTGGCCGCCCGCTGACAGCCCCAGCGCACGCTCAGCAGCTCGTCGCCGGGATCGGGGGCGACGCCGCCGAGCACGGTCTCGGCCGCCTCACCGCGGCCCTGCCAACTCAGCGCGTCGGCCAGCACCAGCGCGGCCGCCACCCCGCCGCCGCGGTCATACGCGAACCGGGCTAATTCCTCGCCGTAACCGACGCTCGACATGGTCACCGCGGCGGCCGCCGCACCGGTGATGACGTCGAGGTCCGGGGGCAGGTCGCTGTGCATCATCAACTGGGCCAGCCGGATCTGGCCGCGCACATCGGGCAACCGGGAGCGCCGCCGACCCGCCCGCAGGTGGGTCTGAAGAGCTTGGGCCAGCACGCCGTTGAGCTGGCGGGTCCGCACCACGCCGGCCAGCCGGATGGCGGCTTCGCCCAGGACGGGATGATTCAGCCGCGCCACCGTGTCGGATCCGTCGGCGACCAACTGGATGAACCCGCGTCGTTCCAGGCGTGCCAGCGCCCGGTCATCGCAGAGTCCGCGCAGGATCTCCCAATCCAGCAGCTCCCCGACGGCCAGCATCTCGACCGCCTGCAGTTCCTCCGGGGCAAGGGAGCGCAACCGAAACTCGAGCAGGTCGTAGAGTTCGCGGTCGGCGTGCAACGGTCCGCGAAGCTGCCAGCCGTCCTCGGTGTGGACCAGGATCCCGCTCTCCCGACCGGCGCTCAACAGTCCCCGCAGCAGCAGCAGATTGCCCGCGGTGCGGTCGTAGAGTTCGGTGATCAAGCGGGGCTCGACGGTGTCGCCGAGCACGGCGCGGGCAAGTTCCCCGGTCTGCTCTCGGGTGAACGCCTCGATGCGCAGGTTGAGCAACAGCCGCTCTTTCAGCAGCGCCGTCACCGGGTCGGGCACCGCCTCGGCCGACCGGATCGCCACGATCAATCGGGTGCTGCCGCGGGCAGCGAGCCGGTGCACCAGCATGGCCGACAGCGGGTCCAGCAACTGGGCGTCGTCAACCACCAAAACCAGGTCGGGTTCCTGAGCCAGGGTGTCGTGCGCGGCCGCCAGCATCATGGCGGGTTCATGGGCCACCTCGACGTTCACAGAGCGCGAGAACGCCCCCAACGGCACCGTGCACCCGGTTTCGGTGCCCAACACAAACCGCACCGTCCGCCCGCCGGACTCGAGGGTGTGGGCAAGGGCGCGAGCCAGCGTCGATTTGCCGACCCCGCTGTCGCCGACCAACGCCACGCCGCAACGGTCGTCGCCGTCGTCCAGGGCGGTCAACGCCTTATGGAATACGTCGTCGCGCGCGACGATGGGCCAGCCGGGCCTCGAGTGGGCGGGATCTGCCTGCACCCAACCCCCAAAAGTGCTGGACGGCGCGTGTCGGTGGCAGTTTACGCCCGTGTGCAGGGCAAATGTGCGAAATGCGCGGCCGCACGAGTAGCGGATTACCTCTCTTTCGGCCGCCTGCTACGCGAGGTCGTACCGTGAACGGGTGAGGCGAAGCCGCGACCAGGACGCCTGCCCGGGCGCCCTGCAGACGCACCAGGCCGCCGACGGTGCGCTGGCGCGGGTGCGGCTGCCCGGCGGGCTGGTCAGCGCCGCGCAATTGGCCGCACTGGCCCAGGCGGCGACCCGGTACGGGGCCGGCACGCTGGAGTTGACCGGCCGCGGCAACGTGCAGATCCGGGGCATCACCGACACCGGGGCGGTGGCGGAGGCGGTCGCCGCGGCCGGGTTGTTGCCGTCGGCCACCCATGAGCGGGCCCGCAATATCGTCGCCTCGCCGCTGTCCGGTCGCGTCGGGGGCCGCGCGGACGTGCGCGGCTGGGTGGTGGAGCTTGATGCGGCGCTGCAGGGCGCCCCGCCGCTGGCGACCCTGCCGGGGCGGTTCTGGTTCAGCCTGGACGACGGCCGCGGCGACGTCTCGGGGTTGGCCGCCGACGTGGGCGTGCACGTTCTCGACGACGCGGTGGCGCTGCTGCTCAGCGGGCGCGACACCGGGGTCCGGCTGGCGCCCAGCGACGTGGTGGGCACGTTGGTCACGCTGGCGGCGCGGTTCCTGGAGATTCGCGGAACCGCGTGGCGAGTAACGGAATTGAGCGATCCGCGCGACCTGCTGCCCGACGCCGACCCGGACGGCGCTCGGTTTGGTCCGGTCGAGCGGCCGCCGGTCGGCTGGATCGAGCAGGACGACGGCCGGGTGGCGCTGGGCGCGGCGGTGCCGCTGGGGGTGCTTTCGGCCCACGTGGCCGAGTACCTGGCGGTGATCGGTGCGCCGCTGGTGATCACGCCGTGGCGGTCGGTGCTGGTGTGTGACCTCGAGGAGGCGGTCGCCGACGCGGCGCTGCGGGTGTTGGCGCCGCTGGGTTTGGTGTTCGACGCCGACTCCCCCTGGCTGATGGTCAGCGCGTGCGTCGGCAGCCCCGGCTGCCGGCACGCGGTCGCCGACGTGCGGGCCGATGCGGCCGCGGCCGCGCGGGCCGGTGACGCGGACACCGGGCGGCGGCACTTCGTGGGCTGCGAGCGGGCCTGCGGTGCCCCGCCGGCCGGTCAGGTGCTGGTCGCGACCGGCCTGGCCGATCCGGCATACCGGGTTTTGCCCGCGCATCGCTAGGGTGAGCGGGTGCTCGACTACCTGCGCGACGCCACCGAGATCTACCGGCAGTCGTTTGCCACCATCCGCGCCGAGGCGGACCTGGCCGGGTTTCCCGCCGACGTCGAGCGGGTGGTGGTGCGGCTGATCCACACCTGCGGGCAGGTCGACCTCGCCGAGCACATCGCCTACACCGCCGACGTTGTCACCCGGGCGCACGCCGCGCTGGCCGCGGGGGCACCGGTGCTGTGCGACTCGTCGATGGTGGCCGCGGGCATCACCGCCACCCGGTTGCCGGCCGGCAACCGGGTGGTGTCGCTGGTCGCCGATCCCGACGCGGCCGAGCTGGCCGCCCGGCGGCACACCACCCGGTCGGCGGCCGGGGTGGAGCTGTGGGCGGACCGGCTGGCCGGTGCGGTGGTGGCGATCGGCAACGCGCCCACCGCGCTGTTCCGGCTGCTGGAACTGGTCGACGACGGGGTGCCGGCGCCGGCCGCGGTGCTGGGCGGGCCGGTCGGGTTCGTCGGCTCCGCGCAATCCAAACAGGAGCTGGTCGACAACCCCCGCGGCATGTCGTATCTGGTGGTCCGCGGCCGTCGCGGCGGCAGCGCGATGGCGGCCGCGGCGGTCAACGCGATCGCGAGCAGCGCCGAATGACCGCGCGCGGCACCCTATTCGGGGTGGGTCTCGGGCCCGGGGACCCGGAGTTGGTGACGGTCAAGGCGGCCCGGGTGATCGGCGACGCCGACGTGGTGGCCTACCACAGCGCCCGCCACGGCCGCAGCATCGCCCGCGGGATCGCCGAACCGTATCTGCGGCCCGGCCAGCTCGAGGAGCACCTGGTCTACCCGGTGACCACCGAAACCACCGATCATCCGGGCGGCTACGCCGGGGCGATCGAAGACTTCTACACCGAGGCCACCGAACGCATCGCCGCGCACCTGGCCGCCGGGCGCAATGTGGCG
This sequence comes from Mycobacterium talmoniae, assembly GCF_001854525.1. Taxonomy (NCBI): domain Bacteria; kingdom Bacillati; phylum Actinomycetota; class Actinomycetes; order Mycobacteriales; family Mycobacteriaceae; genus Mycobacterium; species Mycobacterium talmoniae. Next base: position 7,217 of record NZ_MLQM01000011.1, on the reverse strand, counting down.
CTGCTGGCCGAGGGCGACCCGCTGTTTTACAGCTCGTACATGCATCTGCACACCCGGCTGACCCGGCGGTTCGACGCGGTCATCGTGCCGGGGGTGACGTCGATCAGCGCGGCCGCGGCCGCTACCGCGACACCGCTGGTGGCCGGCGACGAAGTGCTGTCGGTGCTGCCCGGAACGCTGGGGGTGGCCGAGTTGACGCGCCGGCTCGCGGACACCGACGCCGCGGTGGTGCTCAAGCTGGGCCGGTCCTATCCGGCGGTGCGCGAAGCCCTTTCGGCCGCCGGGCGGCTCGGCGACGCGTTCTACGTGGAGCGGGCCAGCACCGCCGCGCAGCGGGTGCTGCCGGCCGCGGAGGTCGACGAGACCGGGGTGCCGTACTTTTCGTTGGCGTTGCTGCCCGGCGGCCGGCGCGCCCCGGCCCCGGCCGGCTCGGTCGCCGTGGTCGGGTTGGGTCCCGGCGGCATGGACTGGATGACGCCGCAGGCTCGCCGCGAGCTGGCCGCGGCGACCGACCTGATCGGCTACGGGCCGTACCTGGATCGGGTGCCGGGCCGCGATGGTCAGCGCCGCCACCCCAGCGACAACACCGACGAGGCGGCGCGGGCCCGGTTGGCCTGCACGCTGGCCGAGCAGGGCCGGTCGGTGGCGGTGCTGTCGTCGGGGGATCCCGGGGTGTTCGCGATGGCCACCGCGGTGCTGGAGGAGGCCAAGCAGTGGCCCGACGTGCCGGTCCGGGTGGTTCCGGGCATGACCGCCGCCCAGGCCGTGGCCAGCCGGGTCGGGGCCCCGCTGGGCCACGACTATGCGGTGATTTCGCTGTCCGACCGGCTCAAACCGTGGGAGGTGATCGCCGCCCGGTTGACCGCGGCGGCGGCCGCCGACCTGGTGCTGGCGATCTACAACCCGGCGTCGAAAACCCGGACCTGGCAGGTCGCCGCGATGCGCGATCTGCTGCTCGACCACCGCGATCCGGGCACCCCGGTGGTGATCGGGCGCGACGTGTCCGGGGCGGGCGAGGACGTGCGGGTGGTGCGGCTGGCCGACCTGGACCCCGGCGACGTGGATATGCGGTGTCTGCTGATCGTCGGCTCGTCGCAGACCCAGTGGTACGACGACCGGGTGTACACCCCGCGCCGCTACCCCGGGTAGCCTTCCCCGCACATCGAATGTGCATCCAGGGCTTCGAGTGTGAATCGTGGGCGAAAAAAACGCGAAACTTCCGCCCACGATTCACACTCGAAGCCGTGGGTGCACACTCGACCAGACCCACCTCACCTTGGTGAGGTGGGTCTGGCGCTACGCAGGAGCAGAGTGCGTTTGCTAGCGGCGCAGGTCCGCGAGCGTGGCAACCCATTCTGCTGCCGCCTCGACGCTGCCGACCGTCGTGGCCCCGTCCGGTAGCGGCGGTCGGTCCACCATCACCACCGGGACACCCAAGGCGGCCGCGGCGTCCAGCTTGGCCCGGGTCATCGCACCGCCGCTGTTCTTGGTGACCAGCGCATCGATGCGATGGGTGCGCAGCAGCGCGTATTCGGCGTCGTAGTGATACGGCCCGCGGGACAGCAGCAGCCGATGGTGCCGCGGCAGTGTGTCTGGATCCGGCGCGGTGACCACCCGGATCAAAAACCACGCCGCGCTGTCGGTGAAGGCCGCCACGCCCGAGCGCCCGCTGGTCAAAAACACTCGGGCAAAGTGCTGATCGGCAACGGTTTTCGCGGCTTCGGTGTTGGATGCCACCCGCAGCGCGTCACCGGGCTCCCAGGCCGGGCGGGCCAGGATCAGATGCGGCACACCCAATTCGGCGCACGCCGCGGCGGCGTGGGCGGTGATGGTGGCCGCGAACGGGTGGGTGGCGTCGACGACGGCGTCGACGCGCTGATCGCGCAGCCAGCGGCGCAGCCCGTCGATGCCGCCGAACCCGCCGACCCGCACCGCGCCGACCGGCAGCGCCGGGTCGGGCACCCGCCCGGCCAGTGAACTGATCACCTCGACAGCCGGATGCAGCGCGGCCGCCAACGCCCGGGCCTCGGCGGTGCCGCCGAGCAGCAGGACCTTCAATGCCGGCTCCCCCGCGTGCGTCCGGTCGAGTACAGGTAGCTGTCGGTGAAGCCCTCGGCGGCCAGCACCTCGCCGACGATGATCACCGCGGTTTTGGTGATCCCCGCGGCATGCAGCTGCGCGGCGACGTCGGCGAGGGTGCCGCGCAGCACGGTCTGCTGCGGCCAACTCGCGAACGCCACCACCGCGCACGGGGTTTCGGGGCGGTAGCCGCCGGCCAGCAGCTGCGGGACGATCGCGTCGATCTGCGCGGCGGCCAGATGCAACACCAACGTGCCGGCCCCGGCGAGGGCGGCCAGGTCTTCGCCGGGCGGCATCGCGGTGGACAGGGTGGCCACCCGGGTCAGTGTCACCGTCTGCGCCACCCCCGGCACGGTGAGTTCCCGGCCCAGTTCGGCGGCCGCGGCGGCGAACGCCGGTACACCGGGCACGATTTCGTAGTCGATGCCCAGCGCGTCGAGCCGCCGGCACTGCTCGGCCAGCGCGCTGTACAGCGACGGGTCACCGGAGTGCAGCCGGGCCACGTCGAGGCCCGCGGCGTCGGCGTCGGCGAGTTCGGTGATGATCTGGTCCAGGGTCAGCGGCCCGGTATCGACGATCCGGGCGCCCGGCGGGCAGTGCGCCAGCAGGTCGTCGGGCATGATCGAGCCGGCGTACAGGCAGACCGGGCATTGGCTCAGCACCCGCTGCCCGCGCACGGTGATCAGGTCGGCGGCCCCGGGCCCCGCGCCGATGAAGTACACGGTCATGGTGTCACCACCCACTGGGTGATGGGCCGCTGCGACCGCCAGCCGGTGAACCCGCCCAGCGGTTCGCTGTGATAGTGCTGAAACCGGTGCAGTTCCCCACCCAGACGCGAATGCTGTTGCGCCAGCAGCGCTTCAGATTCGACGGTGACGGCATTAGCGACCAGCCGGCCGCCGGCGGGCAGCTGCGCCAGGCACGCGTCGAGCAGACCCGGCTGGGTGAGGCCGCCGCCGATGAAGATCGCCGACGGTGCCGCGGCGCCGTCGAAGGCGTCGGGTGCCGCCCCGCGCACCTCGATGTTGACCCCGAACGCCGCCGTGTTGGCGACGATGTTCATCCGGCGCCGCCCGTCGTCGCGTTCGAAGGCCACCGCGCTGCAGCCCCGCCCGCTGCGACACCATTCCACGGCGATGCTGCCGGAGCCGGCGCCGACGTCCCACAGCCGCTGGCCCGGCCGCGGCGCCAGCGCGGCCAGCGTCACCGCGCGGATGGTCTGCTTGGTGATCTGACCGTCGTGCACGAAGGCGTCATCGGGCAAAAACAGCACGCGCTCGTCGGGCAGGTAGCGCACCGCGACCACGTTGAGGTCGTCGACGTCGAGCGGCGCGTCGGTGGCCCACTCGCGCGCGGTGCCGGTGCGGCGGCGCTCGGCGGGCCCGCCGAGCTGTTCGAGCACGGTGAACTCGGAGTCGCCGCGGCCGTACGCGTTGAGCAGCACCGCCAGCTCTTTGGGGGTGGAACGCCCGCTGGACAGCACGATCGCCTGGCCGCCGCGCCGCACGGCGGTGTGCGGGTCGGCGCTGACCAGGCTGATCACCTCGGTGTCGGCAACCGGCCAGCCTAGCCGCGCGCAGGCCAGGGTCACCGCGGACACGTGCGGCAACACCGTGACCCGCTCGGGGCCGTACAGCCGGATCAGGGTGCTGCCGATGCCGTGCAGCAGCGGGTCGCCGCTGGCCAGCACGTGCACCTCGGCCGGGCCGTCGTCGAGCAGGCCGCGCAACGCGGGCAGCAGCGGCGACGGCCACTCCCGGCGTTCCGCGCCGACGGTGTCGTCGAGCAAGCCCAGTTGCCGGTGCGATCCGTAAACGACGGTGGCGCTGCGTAATTGGGTGCGGGACGGCTCGGTGAGCCCGGCCATTCCGTCGGCGCCGATACCGACCACCACGAGGCGGTTCATCGCGGCATCCGGCGCCAGATGAACTGCGGCAGCAACCGCATCACCGCCGACGCCGGCCCCAACGCCCACGGGATCCACACGCTGCGTCGACCGTTGGCCAGGGCGCGGGCGGTGGCGGCGGCGACCTGCGACGGCGTGACGGGCAGCGGCGCGGGCGTCATCCCCTGGGTCATCCGCCCGATCACGAACCCGGGCCGCACAATCAGCAGCCGCACCCCGGTGCCGTGCAGCGCGTCGGCCAGCCCGCCGGCAAAACCGTCCAGGCCGGCCTTGGCCGAGCCGTAGACGTAGTTCGCCCGTCGCACCCGCGCCCCGGCGATCGAGGAGAACACCACCAGCGTTCCCTGTCCGGCCGCCCGCATCGCCGCGGCCAGGTGGGTGAGCAGGCTGACCTGGGCGACGTAGTCGGTGTGCACGACGGCGACCGCGTGCGCGGCGTCGGCCTCGGCGCGGGCTTGGTCGCCCAGGATCCCGAACGCCAGCACCGCGGTGCCGATCGGACCGTGTTCGGCGATCAGCGATGCGACCAGCGGGCCGTGGCTGTCCAGGTTGTCGGCGTCGAACTCGACGGTGTGCACGGCCGCCGCCCCGGCCGCGTGCAGTGCCGCCACCTGGTCGCCGAGCTGGTCGGCGCGGCGCGCCGCCAGCACCACCGGTGCGCCCGGGGCCAGCCGTCGCGCCAACTCGATCCCGATTTCGCTGCGGCCGCCGAAAATCACGATTGGTGCACCGCTCGTGTCATTCACGGCTGCGATTATCTCCTGCGCTACCGTGAGCGGTGATGGCGAACACCACGACCCGGCTGACCAGCGACGCGCTGGCGTTTCTCACCGAACGCCACCTGGCCATGTTGACCACACTGCGCAACGACGGGTCCCCGCACGTGGTGGCCGTGGGGTTCACCTTCGATCCCAAGACCCATATCGCCCGGGTGATCACCACCGGCGGCTCGCAAAAGGCGGTCAACGCCGACCGTGGTGGGGTGGCGGTGCTCAGCCAGGTCGACGGCGCCCGCTGGCTGTCGTTGGAGGGCCGGGCCAGCGTGAACCGCGAGGTCGACGCCGTCCGCGACGCCGAGTTGCGCTACGCGCAGCGGTACCGCACACCGCGGGTCAACCCGCGCCGGGTGGTCATCGAGGTGCAGATCGAGCGGGTGTTGGGTTCCTCGGATCTGCTGGACCGCAGCAAGGGCTGATCAGACCGGCAGTCGGTCCGAGTCACATTATGGCGAACTTGTCGACCAGCCAGCGCCCGCTGTTTTTGACCAGGTGAAATTGCAGTCTGCTGCGATCCAGATTCGGCTGGCCGCTGCCTTGCGTCACCGCCTGATCCGCGAAGACCAATACCCGACTTTTATCAATTTAGTGCGCACCGCTTGAGCGGATCTTGGCCAGTGCGGTGGCGAGGTCGACGGGGATGGGGTCGGCGGCGGCCAGGGTTTGGTCGCCGACGGCGATGGTGACGGTGCGGTAGCGGCGTGCGGTGCGCACGAATTTCTTGATGCTCCACCCGGTGTGGGTCTCGATGTAGTGGCTGATAGCCATCGCGGCGAACACGATCGTCAGGTGCGCGTCGATGGATTCACGGGTCCGGTGGTAGATCGGGCGGGCGGCCAGGTCGTGCTTGGACATCCGAAACGCCTTCTCGATGCGCCACAGCCGGTGGTAGGCCTCGATGATGAAGGTGGCGGGCTTGCTGGTCAGGTTGGTGGTGTAGCCCTTCCAGCCGGCCAGCGCTCGGGTCTTGGCCTCCAACGTGCGGTTCACCGATTTGGTGGCGCCGGTCAGTTGGATGTAGCGGTTGCGTTTGACCGGGGCTTTCCCATCGACGGCGCGCTGGGCTTTGGCGACCTGCTCATCAATGCCGCGCAGCGTGCGCCGTGCCCGATCGGCGCGGTATTGGTAGTGGATCATCCGATCCGGGATGCCGCGGGCTTTCTCCGAGGTGCTCGACGGCCACGGCTGGGTGAGGATCAGCCCATCGGGAATCTCCTGCCCGGGGTGGGTTTCTAGCCATTCGGTCACCACATACGGCAGCTGCGGTATCCGGGAGCCGAGCACATAGGTCAGCCCGGCGGCCTGCAACGCGATCTGGTTCGCCTCGGAGATCATCCCGGCATCGGCGACGACGGTGACATCGGCGATCTGGTGGGCGGTCTTGAATGCGGTGATGACCGGCAGCATCGTCGCGGTCTCGGCCTTGTTGCCCTCGAAGGCCTGCACCATCAGCGGCATCCCGGACGCATCAGTGAGCAGCCCGAGAGTGATTTGAGGCTCCAGGCGGCGCTCCTTGGAAAAGCCCGGCTCACGGAACCCGTCGCCGGCGTCAGTCTCGAAGAACAAGGTCGAGACGTCGAAGAGGACCAGACTCGTGGGGCCGAGTTGCGCGTGGGCGGCGCACGCCGTCGAAATTCCCTGCCGGAAACTGGGTTTAGCGAAGACCGGAAGCCGGCGATTCAACGTCGGATAGGTCACCGGGGTGATTCCGGCTTCCTCGATCACCCGCAGCGAGTCGACTTTGCTGGTCGGTTCGATGATCCGGGCCGCCACCAACTGGCGGAACACCTCATCGTCGCCGGTGGCCTCGTCGAAACCGAGCGCGTCATAGACATCTGAGAGAGCTTCCCACAGGTGCTGGGCGCGTGAGGAGGTGATCGGCAACGGCTCAGCATCGACCGGGGCGTCCAGTCCGAGATCAAGTTGGTCTTGGCCTGCGGCGATCTTCTGCGCCCCGGCCGCCTTCAGCGCCGCGACACCGACCTCATCATGGGCCGATCCGAGGTGCTCGATCTTGCGGGAACCGCCCCGAGACGACCACACGATCTGCACCGCCGTGGCCCCCGAGGCGGTCTTCACGGTGCGGACATAGGCCATTCGGGCAGCCTACGGCCCAAAATTAGTGCGCAAATTTCGCTTCACCGCCCACCAACACCGCAGGTCACAGACCTACGGGGTCGCGAACCTCCGCTCGGTGATAAAAGTCAGGTTCAGCGCCGCGACACCGACCTCATCATGGGCCGATCCGAGGTGCTCGATCTTGCGGGAACCGCCCCGAGACGACCACACGATCTGCACCGCCGTGGCCCCCGAGGCGGTCTTCACGGTGCGGACATAGGCCATTCGGGCAGCCTACGGCCCAAAATTAGTGCGCAAATTTCGCTTCACCGCCCACCAACACCGCAGGTCACAGACCTACGGGGTCGCGAACCTCCGCTCGGTGATAAAAGTCAGGG
>NZ_MLQM01000010.1:0-60021 GCF_001854525.1 Mycobacterium talmoniae | reverse complement strand
CGCCGGAGCCGTCCACCACGGCAGCGGCGGATTCGGGTCTTCCAGGTTCGGGTTCGGGTTGATCAGCGGGAACCCGTCGGCGATGAGGTTGCCGTCGGGGCCGATGTGGGTGCCACGGGGCGGCTCGAGACCGGCGGGGAAGTGGTAATTCTGCGGCAGCATCGACTCGGGCAGGTCGGGTCGCTGGGCAACCAGCGGCGCGGTGTAACAGCTGGGCCCCTTGAGCTCGCCGTAGCGGGGGCAGTCCGCCCGGGTGTAGGTGTAGGTCGGGGTCAGCGACAGGTTCACCCGCATGTTGCCGGTGTCGACATCGTCAATCCAGACGTTTTCGAAGAACAGGTCGGACAACTTATGCACCCGGGTGAAGATCGGTACGAAGTGATGCGCGTTTTGGGCGAACACGCCCAGCGCCGGGGTCAGGTCATGGCTCATCTGGATCAGCTGGTCGATGTGGTTGTCGATCGCGGTCCGGGTGGTGCCCAACGTGTTTTGCGAACCGGCGATCAACGATTCCAGCTGCGCGCGGGTCTCGGCGAAGGTCTGCATCGGTCTGATCGCCTCGTGCAGGGCGTCGACGAGATCGGGCGCGGTGTCCTGCAACCCGCGGGTCGCGTCCAGCAGCGCCGACACCGTCGACGGGGCCTCCGGGTCGGTGGCGACGATGGCGTCGAGTTCGTTCAGGATGTGGGTCAGCTGACCGGCCGCGGTGAGCAGCTTGGTCCGCTTACGGTCGGTGGCCTCCCCGACGGCGGCCAGAATGCCAAGGGTGTGGTCCTCGCGTCCCCGCCCGGTCGCGGCGAGGAGGTCGCGCAGCTTGGAAATGGTGCTCTGGAAGATCACCGTCGGCAGCTTGTTGGGGTCCTCCTCGGGGATGTGGGCGCCGTTGCCGATGGCGGCGCCGCGATGCCCCTCACCGGGGTCGACCAGTTGCACCGAGGACACCGCGAACACGTTGGACGGCACCACCCGCGCGGTCACGGTGGCGGGGATGTCTTTGGCGTATTGGGGTTTGAGGTCGATGTACACGTAGTTGGGTTTGCCGTAGGCCGCCGGGGTGACGTCCTTGACCGAGCCGACCAGCAGCCCGTGGTACTTCACGTCGGATTGGCTGGGCAGGCCGTCGCCGACGTTGTGCAAATCGGCGACCACCCGCACGTACTCGTTGAGCCGGCCGGTGGATTTGTACAGCAGGGTGGCGGTGACCGCGATGATCACCGCGAAGATGGCCAGCCCGTAGCCGAGCAGCTGTTGGTCGGTGGGGCCGCGGCCGTCCAGATCGAGCGAATTACCCATCTACCCACCAAACCTCGCGCCGGCGTCGATGCTCCACAGCGCCATGGTCAGCAGCATGTTGAACATGATCACCACGGTGATGGAAGCCCGCATGGCGTGCCCGGCGGCCACCCCGACGCCTTCCGGCCCGCCGCTGGCGTAGAAGCCGTAGTAGCACTGGATGGTCGACGAGATCCACACGAACACCACGCATTTGATCACCGAGTAGATGATGTCCTTACCCGACAGCATCATGGTGAAGTAGTGCAGGTAGGGGCCGATGGATCCGCCGCTGATGACCCCGGTGGCGACCTGACAGGTCAGGTAGGTGATCGCCAGGCAGGCCACATACAGCGGGATGACGGCGATGATCGAGGACATCAGCCGGGTGGTCACCAGATACGGGATGGGCTTGATCGCGATCGAATCCAGGGCGTCGATCTCCTCGGCGATCCGCATCGCGCCCAGCTGCGCGGTGAACCGGCACCCGGCCTGCATGGCGAACGCCAGCGACGCCATCAGCGGTGCCAATTCGCGGGTGTTCACCAGCGAGGAGATGATGCCGGTGGCCGGGCCCAGCCCGAGCAGGTTCAAGAAGTTATAGCCCTCGATGGCCACCAGCGCGCCCGCGGTGAACCCGAGCACCACCGCCACCCCGGCGGTGCCGCCACCGACCACGATGGAGCCGTTGCCCCAGGCGATGTCCGACAGCAGTCGCAGAAACTCCTTGCGGTAGGACCGCAATACTGCGGGCACCGAGACAGCGGCCCGCACGAAGAACACCACCATGTGCCCCAGCACGATGGCCGGCTTGGACGCCCGGCGATACGCCGCGAGAAACGGTCGGGCGAGAGCGGGAACATAAGGGGTGGCCGTCATGTCACAGCCCCGTCCGCGGGAACAGCACGTTGTAGAGCTGGCTGATGCCGACGTTGACCATCATCAGCAGCAGGATCGCCTCCACCACAGCGGCGTTGACGGAGTCGGCCACCCCGGTCGGACCGCCCTTGGTCGACAGCCCCTTCTGGCAGGCCACGATCGCCACGATCGCCCCGTACACGATGGCCTTGAGCAGCGCCACGATCATGTCCTCCGGCGTGGCGAACGAGGAGAACGTCGCCACGAAGCTGCCCGGCGCGCCGTGCTGAAAATAGACGTTGAATAGGTAGCTGGCCAAAAAGCCGACGAAACAGGTGATCCCGGTCAGCGCCACCCCGACCATGATGGCCGCCGCGAAACGCGGCACCACCAGGCGGCGGATCACCGACACCCCCATCACCTCCATGGCGTCGGTCTCCTCACGCATGGTGCGCGAGCCCAGGTCGGCGGTGATCGCCGACCCCACCGCGGAGGCCATCATCACCGCGGCCACCAGCGAGGCGGCCTGCCGAATCACCGCCAGCCCGGCGGCCGCACCGGCCAACGACGTCGCACCCACCTGGTTGGCCAGCAACGCGAACTGAATCGACAGCGTCACCCCGATCGGCAGCGCCACCAAAATCGTCGGCAACACCGCGGTGCCGGCCATGAACGCGCCTTGCCGCAAAAACTCGCCCCACTGAAACCGGCCGGTGAACAGATCGATAAAGAACCACTGCACGGTGCGCACCGCCAAGACGTACTGCTCGCCGACGGTGGTCAACGAGGCCAGCGGATGCCGCTTGACGTACCCGGTGGTCCACTCCTCGATGGCGGCCACACCGTCGGACGCCCGTGCGGGCTGCTGCTCTTCCTGGGTGGTCATGTGCTGCTGCCCGAGCCGCAACCGGCCGTGGCCGTCCACCGGCGGCTGTACAACGCCGCGGTGAGCAGTGCCGGCTGCTGCGCGCTGACGGGGTGATCCACGGCGGACATGTTAACGGCCGTCCTTACCCTGCGGTAGGTTTCTGCAATACCAATTTTGGACGACTGGCATCAGGAGGTCTGGGCGGCCCGAACCGGTGCGTCCAAGGCAATCTACGCGGTCCCGCTGAGACGCCCCCATCTGGCCATCTTCGGCCATCCGGCGACCTGGTGTGGCCGATTCGGGCAAGATGATCGGCGAAGACGGGCGGTCGACAGATGCAAGCCCTGGGAGGATGCCAATGGTGTCGAAAAATGTGCGACAGCGCGGGACCGCCGCACTGGGCACCGGCTGCGCATTGGCCGCGGCCGCACTGCTGACATCCGGTCCGGCAGTGGCCGATTCAGGCCCGCCACCACCGCTGCCGGTGTTCACCCCCGGGCCCTCCGACTGGTCACCGCACTCGGAGATCTGGCCGTACAGCACATTCACAGAGAAGGTGACACCGGAGATGATCAGCGGGATGTCGGACTCCTGCCAATGGTTCGCCGCGCAGTTCGACCCGCTGATGGGTCAGATCAACGACGTCAACCGCGTCCTCGGTGACAACCACGACGTGTACTCCGGTGTGCAGTCGCAGGTCAACGCGGTGGTCGCCAACATCGACCAGTCGACCGGCTTCTTGGCGCCGCGGCTGCAGCCACTGACCATCCGGAACACCCCGAACAACTTCGGCCCGTACTCGCCGATCTACGGCGGTGAACAGATGACCAGCGTGCTCTTTCAACTCTCGAGCATCGCCGACAGCATGAAACGCAAGGAACCGTCCGGGGTTACGCACGCGCATATCGTTCACGCCGCCGGATGGGGCAACGCGTTACGGGATTCGGGCGCCTGTAATTGACGGCCGCGTTGGCAAGTGGCCGAGGCGCGACCCGACAACTACTATCGGCAGCCCCGGTTAACCCGTATGGTGGCCAACCAGAACGCGGGATGTGAGTGGCGGGCTATGGCTTGCCGGTCAGGATGTCCCGACCACCGTCCGGGTTGAGCGCCGGGGTACGGCGCTAGATGGCTCGCGGTGACCGATTCCGGGCGGAGATCACAGGGAGGTTCGTTGAGGTGAAGTCTTCGACAGATACCGCGGCGGTACGCACCGGCGATCCGGACACGGGCGACAAGGACGCTGAGAGGGATGAAGTCGTCGACAACCCGACCGAAGAACCGGAAGAACTAACCGAAAACTCGGACGTAACAGTCGAAGACGCGGCGGCGGACGAGACACCGACGGACGACTCCGCCGACCCCGAATCGGACGACGAACCCCCGGACGCCGAGGAGGGCGCCGCCGAAAAGTCGGCGAAACCGGCGCGGTGGTGGAAGCGGAAGTCCCGGGTCGGGTCCGATTCCCGCGACGACGGCGGGCGGCGCACGTCGCTGCGGCGGTGGCTCGCGGCGGCGGTGTTGGTCCTCGTGCTGGCCGGCGCCGGCTATGAGGGCTGGCTGCTGTACCAGCAGCACCAGAAAGACGTCGCCGCCGCCCAAGCGCTCGAGGCGGCCCAAAAATTCACCCTGGCGTTGACCACTATTGATCCCAACGCCATCGACAAGAACTTCGCCGAAGTCATCGACGGCGCGACCGGTGAGTTCAAGGACATGTACACCCAGTCCACCGAACAGCTCCGGCAGTTGCTCATCGAGAACAAGGCCGTCGCGCACGGCACGGTGATCGAAGCGGCGGTCAAGTCCGCCACCAAGAACAAGGTGGTGGTGGTGCTGTTCATCGACCAGTCGGTGAGCAACGCCGCGGTGCCCCAACCGCAGTTGGATCGCAGCCGCATCACGATGACCATGGAGAAGGTCGACGGCCGGTGGCTGGCCAGCAAGCTCGAGATGCCGTAAGCGCTATACCCACGAGCAGACGCAAAAGCCCCTAATTTCGGTGCGAAATGGGGGCTTTTGCTGGGGGCACCCCCTCTGGGGGACCGCTCGCGCTGCTTAGTTGAACGCGAGCCAGCTCGGCAGCGCGCGCTCGTGGGAGTCGCAGAGCACCTGGCGGGTGTCGCAGGAGCCCTTCGGCGCCCCGGCGCCGGCCCACATCCCGCCGGTGTCGCGCCGCAACACGATCGCCGACGATCCGCCGCCGTCCAGCAGCAGCGCGGTGTCGCTGCCCAGGCCGCGGAACAGGTCCTGGATATTGTCCGGGGTGTAGCTGCCGCCCTGGAATACGTACATCTCGTCCTTGGGCCGCGAGTAGGCCAGCGCGGTGCGCGCCGCGCTAGGACCGCCGTCGTTGAGTTGGCCGGTGTTGCCGGGGGATAACAACCCCAGCCCGCTCACCGCGACGAATCGTTGCCCCTTTTCCACCAACCCGGTGACGACCGGGCCGGCGGCGTCGTAGTCGCCCCCGTCGCGGCCACCGTTGGGCCACAACATCGACGGCGCGCCCGAGGTCGGCAGGATCATCGTCGCCAGCGCGCTCCAGTGCTCATTTCCGCCGGAGAGCCCCTGCTTGCCGGCATACGGGATGGTGCCGGTCAACGGTTGGTTGGCCCGGCCCTGGCCGCGGGTGTTGTCGACGTAGACACCCAGCGGGGAGCTGCACCCCGTCGAGCGCCACGAGCCGCCCTGCTGGCCGCGCACGTCGAAGAAGTTGGCGTTGATCGCGATCGTGGGCTGGCCCAGCACCTGCCAGGCCTGCAGCGGGGAATAGGTTTCGGCCGCCTGCCGCAGGCCCTCGCTGGTGCGGGCTCCGGGGGTGCGTTCACAGCGGGCCTGGTAGCCGGCGTGGCTGTCGACCAGCAGGTGCGGTGAAAGTCGTTGCGACGCCGCCTTGATGATCATCAGGTGGCCGCCGCTGGTGCCGTCGTACCAGTTGCCGGCGGCGTTGAGCATGGGCGCGGGATGACCGGCGCCGAAGTTGTACACCAGGTACGAGCCGCGGGTGGTGGCGATCGCGTCGGCCAGCAGGTCGCGGCTCTCCGCCCGTGCCACCGGAGCCGCCAGCGTCATCCCCAGCGCGACCGCAGCGCAGCCGGCTGCGAGGCGCCGAAATAGTGCGGCTGGACTCGACACGGTGGCCCTTTCGGCGCTACTAAGGTCACTCCGACAAACAACACAATAACCACAACAATCACACTGTCAACATTTGTAACGGTTGGGCGTCGGTTTGGCTCCAGGGCAATTACGTTCTGCCCCTTATGGTTTGCGGAGGCCTTCGGGCGCTGTCGAGCGTCGCGGCCTAGCGGATGACGGAATTGCCGCTCCACCCGGGGTCGGCGATATCCGACGTCGGCGGCTGCGGGGCGGCGGCGTCGCCCTCGGCCACCGCGTGGATCCGGTGGTAGCCGCGGCGGTCGTAGCCGCGGGTCACCACCGCGCCCAACAGCAATCCGAGGATCAGTCCGATCGTCGTCACCGCCAACGCATGCGATAGGCCCGAGCCGGCCCGGCCGTCCAGGTACAGCAGCGCCCGGGCGCCGACGAAAACCTGGTGCATCGGCTCGAATCGGGCCAGCCAGCCGAAGAACGGCGGGGTGGCCTCCAGCGGGACCGTGGCGCCCGCGGACGGCAGGCCCAAGATCACGAACACCAGCATGCTGACCAGCAGCCCCAGTGAACCCAGCACCGCGATCAACGACGTGGAGGTGATGCCGACCGCGGCGATCGCGAACACCCCGTATCCCCACAGCGCCCAGCCGTGCGGGATCGGCATACCGAGCCGGTGGGCAATCGCCAGATACGCCGCCGACGTCAGCAGCGCCAGCACAATCATCAAGGCCCACTTGACCAATAGGGTGCGGAATCGGGAGATGCTGACCTGCTCGGCGAAGCGGTATACCGGGCCGAATTCGGCCGGCACATAGCCCAGCATCGAATCCACCAGCGTGCTGACCACGATGCTGCCGGTAAAGCCCGCCAACAGCAGCAGCAGCGCATAGTAGAACGCCGACAGCCCGTTTCCGGTGCCGTCCGGCAGCGGATTGTGCACCGTGTTGTGGATATTGATCGGGCTGGCGAGCACCATCGACACGGCACCGGCCAGCGGCGCACCCCCGGCGCGCTGCGTCACCTGTGCGGAAAGCCGTTCTCCCGCCTTAACATCCACCGCACTGATCGCCCGGTTCAGGGTTTGGCCGGCGATGGTGGCGCCCAGCGACCCGGCGCGTGGGTTGGTCGAGATGGTGATCACCGGACGGTCGACGCGGCCGGGGCTGATCGCGCTCTTGGCGACGTTTTGGAACTTGGCCGAGAAATCCGGCGGGATCGCGACCAGGCCGTAGACCTGCGCGGTGTCCAACTGGCGGACGGCGTCGGCGGCGGAAAGCACCCGGACATCGAACTTCTCGGCGTCCAGCGCCGACACCAACCCGTCGACGATCTGCCGCCCGCTGGGTCCGGCATCCTCGTTGACCACCGCGATCGGGAAATGCCGCAGGTTGCTGGTCGGTTTGAGGATGCCGCCCAGATACAGCGCGGCCAACGCGGCCAGCAGCGCGAGGGCCAGCACGATCGGTGCCGCCCAGAACCGCACCGTTCGTGTCGTGCGGAGACCGGCGGTCGGGTTGGGGGGTGCGTGGCGTGCTGGGTCGGGCACCGTTAGCCGCCCAGCCCCGCGTGCATCTCCCAGGCCAGGATCTCCGCGGGCGTCACGGCGGTGACCCGTCGACCGTCGCAGGCAGTGAATCGCACCGCGTCACCTTCGCACAACTCGCCCGCATCCTCCAGCGCGAGTTGGCCGCGGGTGACGAACAGGTGCAGGTACGGGGCCGCCGGCAGCGCGACGCCGTCGCCCGCCGACAGCCGGGCGCAGTGCAGCGCGGCCCGTCGGTTGCCGATGGTGATGGCGGCGTCGCGGCCGGGGATGCCGGAGGCGATCGGTACCAGGCCGCCGCCGGCCAGGGCCTCGTCGACCTCGGCGTGCTGATATCCCGGGTCGCCGCCGGGCTCGTCGGGCACCACCCACATCTGCACGAAATGCACTGGCTTGTCGGCGGAGTCGTTCTTCTCCGAGTGCAGGATCCCGGTCCCGGCGGACATGCGTTGGGCCAGACCGGGGTAGACGACCCCGGAGTTGCCGAGGGAGTCGCGGTGGGTCAGCTCGCCGCGCAGCACCCAGGTGACGATCTCCATGTCGCGGTGCGGATGGGTGTCAAAGCCGCTGCCGGGCGCCACGATGTCGTCGTTGTTGACCATCAACAGCCCATGGTGGGTGTTGTTCGGGTCGTAGTGGTCGCCGAACGAGAACGAATGCCGTGAGTTCAGCCACGACGTGGTGGTGGCGGATCGGTCCGCGGCGCGCCGGACGTCGACGGTGCTCATGGCTCTCTAGGCTAGGCCCAGCCGCACCGCCACGGAATTACCAGTCGGACTCGTCGAACGTGATGACGCCGCGGATGTTCTTGCCGTCGATCATGTCTTGGTAGCCGTCGTTGATGTTTTCCAGCTTGTAGGTCTTGGTCACCATCTCGTCGACCTTCAGCAGCCCGGACTTGTACAGGCCGACCAGCCGCGGCGTCTCGATGTGCGAGCTGCCGCCACCGAAGATGTTGCCCTTCAACGTCTTCTGCAACATCGTGAACAGGAACAGGTTGAGTTTGACGTCGACGTCGGTCATGGCGCCCATGCCGGTCACCACGCAGGTGCCGGTCTTGGCGGTCAGCGTCATCGCCTCTTCGAGCATCTCCCCGCGCATCTCGCCGACCGCGATGATGGTCTTATCGGCCATCAGGCCGTAGGTCAGCTCCATCACCGGCACGATGGCCTCGGCCATGGACGGGAACACGTGGGTGGCGCCGAACTTGATGGCCTGCTCGCGCTTGTACTCCACCGGGTCGATCGCGATGACGTGCCGGGCGCCGGACAGCACCGCCCCCTGCAGCGCGCTCATCCCGATGCCGCCCACGCCGACGATCAGCGCGGTTTCGCCGGGCTGG
This sequence comes from Mycobacterium talmoniae, assembly GCF_001854525.1. Lineage (NCBI taxonomy): Bacteria > Bacillati > Actinomycetota > Actinomycetes > Mycobacteriales > Mycobacteriaceae > Mycobacterium > Mycobacterium talmoniae. Next base: position 51,030 of record NZ_MLQM01000010.1, on the reverse strand, counting down.
ATCTCGGCGACGTTGGTGGCCGAACCGAACCCGGTCGGCACCGCGCAGCCCATGATCGCCGCGGACTCAAACGGCACGTCCGGGTCGATCTTGACCACCGAATCCTTGTGCACGGTCATGTACGGGGCGAAGGTGCCCAGCAGGTTCATCGGCGACACCTCGTGCGAACCGGCGCGAATCCGGTTGGTGCCGTCGGCGATGGCCTTGCCGCCCAGCAGCACCGCGCCGCGATCGCACAGCGACCGGAAACCCTTCAGGCAGGGCGGACAGGCGCCGCAGGCCGGGATGAACGCCAGGATGACGTGGTCGCCCTCGGCCAGGCCGGTCACGTTCTTGCCGACCTTGGTGATGACGCCGGCGCCCTCGTGGCCGCCCAGCGCCGGCAGCCCGATCGGGGTGGCGCCGGTGGTGAGGTGGTAGTCCGAGTGGCACATGCCCGCGGCATGCATCCGGATCTGAACCTCGTCGTCCACCGGATCACCCAGGTCGATCTCGTCGACCTTAAACGGCGAGTTCAACTCCCACAGCAGTGCGCCCTTGGTCTTCATGACCCGTGATCATAGAACACGTTCCAGAACAGACGCAGATTGGCCTTTCTAGCTGCGTAAACGTGCCGCTATGTCATCTTGTGCGGAATCCCGGCCGACAGTCCGCCGTCGACCACCAGATCCGCGCCGGTCATGTAGCCGGACTCGTCGGAGGCCAGGAACACCACCGTGCTGGACACCTCGGCGGGCTTGGCCCCGCGACCGAGCGGGATTTGCAGCGAGTCGTCGGGGATGGCGATCGTCATCCGGGTCCGCACCAGACCCGGCAGCACGGTGTTGACCCGGATGCCGTGCGGCGCCAGCTCCACGGCGGCGGCCTTCGCCAGGCCCCGCACCCCCCACTTCGACGCGACGTACCCGTACAGGGCCGGGCTGCCGCGCATCCCCTCCACCGACGAAATGTTAATGATGGATCCGCCCCCGGCGGTCTTCATCGGCGCCACGGCGGCGTGCATCCCCAAAAACGTGCCGGTGAGGTTGACGTCGAGGACCTGCTGCCACTGCGTGAGGTCGAAGTTCTCGATCGTCTGGTACCGGGCGATGCCGGCGTTGTTGACCAGCACGTCGAGCTTGCCGAACTGCGCGACGGCGGCGACGACCGCGGCCTGCCACTGATCGGCTTGGGTGACGTCGAGGTGGACGAAGCGGGCCTGGCCGCCGAGCTCGTCGGCGAGCCTGGTGCCCTCGGCGTCCAGGATGTCGGCGATGACGACCTGGGCGCCCTCGGCGGCCAGCGCCCGGACGTGCGCGGCGCCCATTCCGCGGGCCCCGCCGCTGATCACCGCGACCTTGCCGTCGACTCTGCCCATGACTTCCTCCGCCCTGCCCGCCGCCGAGTGTGGTCTTGAGGCACGCTGTGCCGGCAGAAGCGTGACACAACCCCACACTCGGCGCTAAAAGAGGGCCGTTGCCGCGGCGAGGGCGGCGTCGAGTGCATCGAGGGTGAGCCCCTGGTTGCGGCCCAGGTGAATCTCGATCTGATACTCCGGCTGGCCGTCGCCGCCGAAGATCGGCACCACCACGAACTCGGTGGCCGGCAAGTCGCGTTCCAGCGTGCCGGTGACCGAGCGCAGGGTCACCATCGTCATCAGCGCGCTGAGTTGCCGGGTGAGCCGCGCGGTGGGCTCCATCGACGCGAGCACGGCGGTTAGCCGGTCGTGCAGGCCGGCGTGGGTCTCGTCGAACCGCCACGCTCCGTAGCCGCGGTCGCGGATATCGGCCAGCACCGCGCGGTGCCGATCGAGGTCGGCCGCGGTCAGTCGCGGCGTCACCCCGCGCAGCCACGCGTCGACGCTGGCCTCGTCGCGCCAGGCCATCGCCACCAGCCCGAACGGGGGATCGATCGGGAAGCGTTGACCTACGGCGTGCTCGCCCTCGGTGGCGTGGCCCACCGCGTCGACGGTGACCAGGTTGCGGTCGCCGATCTTGGACATTGAGCAGGCCGCGCCCAGGGTGCGGTGTAAGGACAGCAGCGCGTCGCGGCCGCGGTCCAGCAGCGGAAATTGGGTGCGCAGCCCGTGGACCAGCCCGAACAATCCGCTGCCCAGGACGTAGCGGCGGTCGTCGCGGCGGGCCACCCAGCCGGCGTGTTCCAGCTCGGCCAGCAACAGCGCGCACGTCGAGGTGGTGATGCCGCAACCGCGGGCGAGTTCGGCCGACGTCTGGCCGCGCGGCGCCTCGGCCAGGGCGGTCAGCACCGCCACCACGCGCCGCGTCGGCGGGGATTTCACCATTGACGACTCCGGAGGCCCACCCTACGATTCGTCCAAATTATCTTACAGCGCATCCTAATAGTAGGAGGAACGGTGATCAAGGTCGGTGTCTGGGGTCCGGGCTCGATGGGCGTGATCGCACTGCGCGCGGTGATCGACCACCCGGAGCTCGAGCTGGTCGACCTCGTCGTGCACAGCGACGCCAAGGCCGGCCGCGACGCGGGGGAGCTGTGCGGGGTGGACCCGGTCGGCGTGCCCGCGACCCAGGATCCCGCCGCGCTGCTGGCCGGGGATGCCGACGCGGTCGTCTACGCCGCGGCCGCCAACCTGCGGCCGCTGGAGGCCGTGCAGGACATGGCGTCGCTGCTGCGGGCCGGCAAGAACGTGGTGTCCTGCTCGGTGGTGCCGCTGGTGTTTCCCGACGCCGTCGACGCCGCGCTCACCGAACCGCTGCGCGAGGCCGCGCTGACCGGCGGCGCATCGTTCTTCACCACCGGCATCGACACCGGCTTCGCCAACGATGTGCTGCCCCTGGTGCTTTCCGGTGTGGCCCGGTCGATCACGTCGGTGCGGGTCACCGAGATGTTCAACTACGCCACCTACCCCGACCCGGGCGCGGTCTACGACATCCTTGGCTTCGGCAAGCCGCCCGAGGTCACCCCGATCGCCGCCGCCCCCGGAGTGTTCACCTTCGGTTGGGGGCCGGTGCTGCACCAACTCGCCACCGGGCTCGGGGTGCGGATCGACAACGTCGAGGAGCAGGTCGAGCGGGTCGCCACCGACGCGGCGTTCGATACCCCCACCGGGCATATCGCGGCCGGGACGATCGCGGCGATGCGCTCGGTGCTGACCGGATACGTCGACGGCACACCGACGTTCGTCGTCGACCACGTCACCCGGATGCGCGACGACATCGCCCCGGACTGGCCGCAACCGCAGATTTCGATTCCGCCGCGCGACCTCGGCTACGGGGCGGCGTCGGGGCGCGGTGTCTACCGGGTCGAGATCGACGGATCACCCAGTGTGCGTTGCGAGTTGGAGTTGGCCGACGACCACGATCACGACCTGGGGGCGCGGATCGCCGGGGCGTGCCGGATGGTCAACGCCATCCCGGCGGTGTGCGCCGCGGCGCCCGGGTTGCTGTCCGCACTGGACCTGCCGCTGGTCACCGGGGCCGGCCTGGTCCGCCCCGTCCCCGGCCCGCCCCCGGATAGTCGGCTTTTTTAGGTTTGGCGCCGAGTGGCCACTTATTGCACATTTTTCGTCGATTTGCGTGCAATAACTGGCCACTCGACGGGCGTGTCGGACCCTGGTGGCAGGGTCGGCGCATGGGGGCAATCGAAGGACCTTTTCTTGGCACCGAGGCATTGGCGGCGGGGACGGTCAGCAGGCGCGCACTAGCTACCTACTACCGGGCGATCTACCGCAACGTGTATTTGGCGAACGATCAGCAGCTGACTCCGACGGACCGTGCGGTGGCGGCGTGGCTGTGGTCGGATCGCCAGGCAACCGCGGCGGGGCTTTCGGCGGCTGCGTTGCATGGTTCGCAGTGGATCGACGCCGACCTGCCGGCCGAGTTGTATCGCCGTAACGGGAAGGCGGCCGACGGCATCCTGATGCACCGCGACGAGCTGGGTGATGACGAGGTGTGCCTCGTCAACGGGATTCGCGTGACGACCGCGGCGCGCACCGCCTACGACTTGGGGCGGCGGGCGGGCTGGAAACGCGCCGTGGTCCGGCTCGATGCGCTGTTTCAGGCGACCGATCTCGTACCCGCCGACGTCGAGGCGCTCGCCGACAACCACCGCGGCGCCCGCGGCATCGTCCAGCTGCGCCGAGTGCTGGACTTGGTCGATGGCGGCGCCGAGTCACCGCAGGAAACCCGCACTCGGTTGGTGCTGGTCACGGCCGGTTTACCCAAGCCGCAGACGCAGATCCGGGTGCGCGATGAGTTCGGCGCGGTGTTCGCGCGCCTGGATATGGGATACGAGGAGTTCAAGGTGGCCGTCGAGTACGACGGGGAACAGCACTGGACCGATCCCGCGCGGCGCGCCCACGACATTGACCGGCACGCCAAACTACTGGCCCTGGGCTGGATCATCATCCGCGTCAGCGCGGAAATGCTGCGGTATCGACCGCACGTGATTGTGGAACGGACGTGTGCGGCGCTGCATGCCGCCGGCGCCGAGTGGCCAGTTATCGCACGCTTTCTCCTGAAAAACGTGTCATAACTGGCCACTCGGCGGCTCAGAGGGACGCGGGCAGGCCGAATTTGGGGAACACGGACGTGTCCAGGAAGGCCACCACGTGCGACACCCCGTCGGGCCCCATGTCGAGCACCTGCAGTTGGAATGCGCGATGCACCCCGGCCGGATCGCGCATGTACATCGCCGCCGCGGGCTGGCCGTTGGCGGTCACCGGCAGCAGCCGCATATCCCCGGGCGCCTGGGCCGGGCATTGCTGCTGAATCAGCGTGGCGATCGCTTCCCGGCTCTGATACCAGCCGGTAAACGGCGGCATCTCCCAGATCGCCTCGGCGGTGAACAGCCCCACCAGCGCGTTGATGTCGTAGGCCTGGAAGGCGGCGATGTAGCGCGCCAACCGGTCCTGGGCCTCCGGGGAGTCCGGGTGTTGCAGCCGGTCGTCCGGGCTGGGGCCGACGACGTCGAGTTGCGCGCGGGCCCGCTGCAACAGGCTGTTGACCGCGGCGGTGGATGCGCCGATCGCCCCGGCCACCTCGGCGGCCTTCCAGCCCAGCACATCCCGCAGCACCAGCACCGCGCGTTGGCGCGCGGACAGGTGCTGCAGCGCCGCCACGAACGCCAACCGCACCGACTCCCGAGTGCCCACCACCTCCGACGGGTCGACGGGATCCGGCAGCGGCTCCAACCACGGCACCTCGGTGCGCTCCACCAGGTCTGCGGTCGGGTCTGCGCTGGGGGCGCCCAGCCCGGTCGGCAGTGGCCGGCGTTGCCGACCCTCCAGCGCGGTCAGGCAGGTGTTGGTGGCAATGCGGTGCAGCCAGGTCCGCAGCGAGGACCTGCCCTCGAACCGGTCGTAGGCCTTCCACGCCCGCAGCAAGGTCTCCTGCACCAGATCCTCGGCGTCGTGCAGCGACCCGGTCATCCGGTAGCAGTGGGCGAGCAGTTCACGGCGGTACGGTTCGACGCGGGCGGAAAAATCCGCGCCCTCGGCGGCGTCCAGGGATTCGGCCGGCAGGCTCACGCGACCGAGCTTACGCAGAACGGCGACACGCGGGCGGTTACGCTTCGAGCTGATGATTACCACCCGGGTCGAACACAGCTTCGACGGTGTCGGCGGCGTCCACATCGTCTACGACGTCTGGACCCCCGACACCACGCCGCGCGCGGTGGTGGTGCTCTCGCACGGTTTCGGTGAGCATGCCCGCCGCTACGACCACGTCGCGCAGCGGTTCGGCGCGGCCGGGTTGGTGACCTATGCGCTGGACCACCGCGGCCACGGTCGCTCCGGGGGCAAACGCGTCCGGGTCAGCGACATGTCGGAGTACACCGGCGACTTTCGCACCCTGGTCGGCATCGCCGCCCACGAACATCCAGGTCTGCCCCGGATCGTCCTCGGGCACAGCATGGGCGGCGCCATCGTCTTCGCCTACGGCGTCGACTACCCGGAGGACTACCAGCTGATGGTGCTGTCCGGCCCGGCGGTGGCGGCCCAGTCCCAGGTGCCGCCGCCGTTGGTGGTGGCCGCCAAGGTCCTCGGGGTGATCGCCCCGGGCCTGCCGGTGCAGCAACTCGATTCGTCGGCGGTGTCGCGCGATCCCCAGGTGGTGGCCGCCTACGACACCGACCCGCTGGTCCATCACGGCAAGGTGCCCGCCGGGGTGGCCCGGGCGCTGGTGCTGGTCGGGGAGGCCATGCCCCGGCGGGCGGCGGCGGTGACCGCGCCACTGCTGGTGGTGCACGGCGGCGAGGACCGGCTGATCCCCGTGGAGGGCAGCCGCCGGCTGGTCGCCTGTGCGGTGTCCACCGAGGCGCAGCTCAAGATCTATCCGGGCCTGTATCACGAGGTGTTCAACGAGCCGGAGCGCGACCAGGTGCTCGACGACGTCGTGTCCTGGCTCGACGCCCGGCTGTGAACTGAGGTCGGCGCCCCGTCGTGGCGGTCGGCTAGCTTGGCCGGTATGACCGACGACAAGATGCTGGCGCGCATCGCCGCGCTGCTGCGCCAAGCCGAAGGTACCGACAACCTGCACGAGGCCGAGGCGTTCCTGGCGGCCGCGCAGCGGCTGGCCACCGCGACCTCCATCGACCTGGCGGTGGCGCGGGCGCACGGCGCCCAGCGGTCCGCGGCGCAGCGGCCCATCCAGCGCACCATCACCATCGGCGCCGCCGGCACCAAGGGGCTGCGGACCTATGTGCAGTTGTTCGTGGTGATCGCCGCGGCCAACGACGTGCGCTGCGATGTGGCGTCGAACTCGACCTTCGTCTACGCCTACGGGTTCGCCGAAGACATCGACGCCTCACACGCGCTGTACGCCAGCCTGGTGGTCCAGATGGTGCGGGCCTCCGACGCCTATATCGGCTCCGGTGCGCATCGCCCCACCCCGACGATCACCGCCCGGCTGAACTTCCAGCTGGCCTTCGGGGCGCGGATCGGGCAGCGGCTGGCCGACGCCCGCGACGAGGCCCAACGCGAAGCGACCGAGGACCGGAGCCGCCGCCCGGGGACCGCTCTGGCGCTGCGCGACAAGGAGATCGAGCTGCACGACTATTACCGCAGCGCGTCGCAGGCGCGCGGCACCTGGCGGGCGGCCCGCGCCTCGGCCGGGTACTCGTCGGCGGCGCGCCGGGCCGGGGACCGGGCCGGTCGACGGGCCCGGCTGGGCCACGACCCGGAGCTGTCGGCGGCGCGCACCGCGTTGGACCGGTGACCGACCCGGAACGAGACGCGCAGCGCGCCAAGGTTTACGCCGCCGAGGAGTTCGTCCGGACCTTGTTCGATCGGGCCGCCGAGCACGGCGCGCCGGTCGTCGAGTTCTTCGGCACCCAGCTGACGCTGCCCCCCGAGGCCCGGTTCGGATCGGTGGCCGCGGTGCAGCGCTACGTCGACCTCGTGCTGGCGTTGCCGTCGGTGCGGCAGCGCTGGCCGGCGGTGCCGCCGTTGACGGTCCGCGCTCGCCGGGGCGCCACCGCGGCCCACTACGAGAACCGCGATGGCACCGGCGTCATCGCCGTACCGGATCGGGACTGCGCCGATTGGGCGATGCGCGAGCTGGTGGTGCTGCACGAAGTCGCCCATCACCTGTGCGATGCGCAGCCGGCGCACGGGCCGCAGTTCGTCGCGACGCTGTGCACGCTGGCCGAGTTGGTGATGGGCGCCGAAGTCGGCCACGTGCTGCGGGTGGTGTACGCCAAGGAAGGGGTGCGCTAGCACCCGTCGCCCAGGCCTACCGTCGGGTAAGCCTGGGCGACTTGGGGTTTGAGCGTGTCAGCTGACGGGGACCAGGTCGGCGCCGCAGGTGCACTGGTAGGCGTCGCTGGACTCGGTGCAGTGGCATTCGACTTCGATGCGGACCCGGCACCCGCACCCTTCATGGGTGCACGTCAACACGGTTCCTTGTTCGTAGCTGCTCATCTGCGGCATCTCCTTGGTCGGCCCCCGGAGGGGATCTGGATATCTCGGGTTGGTTATGGCCGCTGCGGTACAACCAGCTCCGACTGTATACCCCATAGGGGTATGGAGTAAAGCCCCGGATTTAACGAGTCGCGGGGGGTGTGGCGAGGCGTTAGCGTTGACGGCATGACCGAAAAAGCGACCCCCCGTGACGTCGATGCCCTGCTGGACCGCACGCTGGTGGGCGACGACCCGGCATTGGCCGAGGCGCTGCGGGCCAGCGAGGCGGCGGGTTTGCCCTCCATCGCGGTGTCGGCGCAGCAGGGCAAGTTCTTGAATCTGCTGGCGACGGCGACGGGCGCCAAACGCATCCTGGAAGTCGGCACCCTCGGCGGCTACAGCACGATCTGGCTGGCGCGCGCCGTCGGAGCGGGGGGCGCCGTGGTGACCCTGGAGTACGAGCCGAAGCACGCCGAGGTGGCCAAGGCCAATCTGGAGCGGGCCGGGGTGGCCGACCGGGTGCAGGTGCACGTCGGCGCCGCCCTGACCACGCTGCCGACGCTGGACGGCGAGTCCTTCGACCTAGTGTTCATCGACGCCGACAAGGAGAACAACCTGGCCTACCTGGAGTGGGCGGTCCGGTTGAGCCACCCGGGGTCGGTCATCGTGGTGGACAACGTCATTCGCGACGGCGCGGTGCTCGAACCGGCCAGCGACGATGCAACGGCGCGGGCCAGCCACGACACGCTGGTCGCGATGGGGGAGCACCCCCGGCTGCAGGCCGCCGCCATTCAGACGGTCGGGGTCAAAGGCTGGGACGGCTTCGCCCTGGCCGTGGTGCAATAAGCCCAGGTCGGCGGCCTGGGGGTCGGCCGATTTTCGTTGCTGGCGGCTGAGCGCCGAGCGTAACCTGGCAGCAGATGGATGGGTGCAGCGAGCGCCAATCTGCTTGCTGCGTAACAGAAAGGTTGCGAAATGAGTACAGTCCATTCATCAATTGATCACCACCCGGATTTGTTGGCTCTCCGGGCGAACTACGACCGGGCAGCCGAGTCGATGACCGCGCAGTTCACCTTCGGTTTGACGTTGCTGACCGGTGTGTACGCGGCCCTCTCACCCTGGATCGTCGGATTCAGCGCGACCAGGGAGCTCGCGCGCAACGATCTGATTGTCGGGATCACGGTCGCGGTGCTGGCGTTTTGCTTCGCCTCGGCGCTGGACCGCACCCACGGCATGACCTGGACACTGCCGGTATTCGGTCTCTGGCTCGTCATCTCGCCGTGGGTCCTGTCCGGGGTCTCGCCGACCGCCGGCATGATCTGGTCGAATGTGATCGCGGGTGGCCTGCTCATGGCGCTGGGCCTGACCGCGGTGTATTTCGGGATGCGGGCCCGTAGCGAGGCGACCGAGCACGCGTAGCGGGTCACGTCCCTACCGGCGAGCCGTCCCCCGGCGAGCAGACGCAGAATCGCACGCCGCGATGCGATCTGATGCGATTCTGCGTCTGCTCGCGGGGAAAACTGCTGCCTACGTGCAGACCGCGCCGACCGCGGCCGAGCCGACGAGCTTGACGTATTTGGCCAGCACACCGGTCGTGTAGCGCGGGGGCAGCGGCGTGAAACCGGCACGGCGCGCCGCGAATTCCGCCTCATCGACCAGCACGTCCAAGGTGCCGTTGGCGACGTCAAGCCGGATCCGGTCGCCGTCGCGCAGGAACGCGATCGGGCCGCCGTCCACCGCCTCGGGCGCCACGTGCCCGACGCACAACCCGGTGGTGCCCCCGGAGAACCGGCCGTCGGTGAGCAGCAGCACGTCCTTGCCCAGCCCGGCGCCCTTGATGGCGCCGGTGATCGCCAGCATCTCCCGCATCCCGGGCCCGCCCTTGGGGCCCTCGTAGCGGATCACCACCGCGTCGCCGGCGGTGATGGTGCCGTTCTCCAGGGCGTCCAGCGCAGCGCGCTCCCGCTCGAAAACCCGTGCCGTGCCCTCGATCACGTCCTTGTCGAAGCCGGCGGACTTGACCACGGCCCCCTCCGGTGCCAGCGAACCATGCAGGATGGTGATGCCGCCGGTCGGGTGAATCGGGTCGCTCAGCGCGCGTAGCACCTTGCCGTCGGGATCCGGGGGAGCGATGTGGGCGAGGTTTTCGGCCATGGTCTGTCCGGTCACCGTCAGGCAGTCGCCGTGCAGCAGCCCGGCGTCGAGCAACGCTTTCATGATCACCGGCACGCCGCCGATCCGGTCCACGTCGAACATGACATGGCGGCCAAAGGGTTTGACGTCGGCCAGGTGGGGCACGCGCGCGCCGACCCGGCTGAAGTCCGCCAGCGACAACTGCACCCCGGCCTCGTGGGCGATGGCCAGCAGGTGCAGCACCGCGTTGGTGGAGCCGCCGAACGCCATCACCACCGCGATCGCGTTTTCGAAGGCTTCCTTGGTCAGGATGTCGCGGGCGGTGATCCCGCGACGCAGCAACTCCACGACGGCCTGACCGCTGCGGCGGGCGTAGCCGTCGCGGCGGCGGTCGGTGGCCGGGGGCGCGGCGCTGCCCGGCAGCGACATGCCCAGCGCCTCGGCGGCGCTGGCCATGGTGTTGGCGGTGTACATGCCGCCGCACGCGCCTTCGCCCGGGCAGATGGCCCGCTCGATGGCGTCGACGTCCTCGCGGGGCATCAGCCCGCGGGCGCAGGCCCCGATCGCCTCGAACGCGTCGATGATCGTGACGTCGCGTTCGGTGCCGTCGGACAGTTTCGCCCGGCCGGGCAGGATCGAGCCGGCGTAGAGGAACACCGCCGCCAGGTCCAGCCGGGCGGCGGCCATCAGCATGCCCGGCAGCGACTTGTCGCAGCCGGCCAGTAGCACCGAGCCGTCGAGGCGCTCGGCCTGCATCACGGTTTCGACGCTGTCGGCGATCACCTCGCGGCTCACCAGCGAAAAGTGCATGCCCTCGTGGCCCATCGAGATCCCGTCGGACACCGAGATGGTGCCGAACTCCAGCGGGTAGCCGCCGGCTTCGAACACGCCCTCCTTGACGGCCTTGGCCAACCGGTCCAGGGACAGGTTGCACGGGGTGATCTCGTTCCACGACGAGGCCACCCCGATCTGCGGCTTGGCGAAATCATCGTCACCCATCCCGACGGCGCGCAGCATGCCGCGCGCGGCGGCCTTCTCCAGCCCGTCGGTAACGTCGCGGCTGCGGGGTTTGATGTCGACGGTCGATGCGGCCTTGGATGTCACCGTGCCAGTATGCCTGGACCGGTTAGCTGGGCAAAACGATTTAGATACCCTACAGGGGTATGCGCTACAGTGGCGTCATGAGTTCGATCATCGCCCGTCTGGCCGCGGTGGTCGTGACCCTGGCCACCGCCGGCGTCGTCGCCGCCTGCGGGAGCCACGCGGAGCATCGGACCGACTCGGCGTCGACGACGGCCACCTCGTCGGCGCCGGCGCACAACGCCGACGACGTCGCCTTCCTGCAGACGATGATCCCGCACCACCAGCAGGCCGTGCAGCTGGCGGCGATGGCGCCCACCCGCACCAGCAACGCGCAGCTCACCGCGCTCGCCGCGAAGATCTCCGACCAGCAGCAGGCCGAGATCCAAGGTTTCCGGGCCCAGTTGATCCAATGGGACCTCACCCCGGGCGCGCAGCCGGGTGCGCCGATGGGCGGCATGGTCGATCCGGCCACCCTGGACAAACTGCAGACCCTGTCCGGCGCGGAATTCGACACCTTGTGGCTGCAGTCGATGATCGCGCACCACCGCGGCGCCATCACCATGGCGCAAACCGAACTCAGCCACGGCCAAAGCACCGACGTCATTGCGGTGGCCCACGCCATCGTCACGTCCCAGCAGGCCGAGGTCGATCAGATGAATCAGATGCTGGGAGGGTAGATGGCGACCGCACACGGATATTCGCCGCAAAAGGACAACTACGCCAAGCGGCTGCGCCGCATCGAGGGCCAGGTGCGGGGCATCGCCAAGATGATCGAGGAGGACAAGTACTGCATCGACGTCCTCACCCAGATCAGCGCCGCCAACAGCGCATTGCGGTCGGTGGCGCTCAATCTGCTCGACGAGCATCTCGGTCACTGCGTGAGCCACGCGGTCGCCGAGGGCGGCACGCAGGCCGACGCCAAGCTCGCCGAAGCCTCGGCCGCGATCGCCCGACTTGTCCGGTCCTGAGCGGCGCCCGCCGAGGTAGCCGCTACGGTGGGGGCACGCGTTAGAGGCCACTCAGCGCTGCCCCCACACCATGGCTATTGAAACCGGAAGTGCTCGCAGCGGACCGTGGACACCGCGGGTCGCTGTGCAGTTGACGGTATTGGCCGCGGCGGCCTTCATCTATGTCACCGCCGAAACGGTGCCGGTGGGTGCGCTGCCGGCGATCGCCCGCGACCTGCACGTCAGCGAGGCCCTGGTCGGCACCCTGCTGGCCTGGTATGCCCTGGTCGCGGCGGTGACCACCATTCCGCTGGTGCGGTGGACCGCGCAGTGGCCGCGACGCCGCACGCTGCTGCTGACGTTGGTGTGCCTGACCGTCTCCCAGGCCGTCTCCGCGGCGGCGCTCAACTTCGCGGTGCTCACCGGGGCGCGGGTGCTGTGCGCCATCACCCACGGGCTGATGTGGTCGGTGATCGCGCCGATCGCGGCCCGGCTGGTGCCCGCCAGCCACTCCGGACGGGCCACCACCGCGATCTACGTGGGCACCAGCCTGGCGTTGGTGCTGGGTAACCCGCTGACCGCGGCGATGAGCCTGTTGTGGGGCTGGCGGCTGGCGGTGGTGGGGGTCACCGTGGCCGCGGCGGTGGTGACCGTGGCGGCCTGGCTGGTGCTGCCGGCGATGGTGCTCAGCCCCGAGCAGCGGGCCGCCGTCGGCGGGCAGGCCCGCCATCACCGCAACAACCAGTTGCTCGCGCTGAGCGGGCTGACCCTGACCGCGGTCGCCGGGCACTTCATCTCCTACACCTTCATCGTGGTGATCATCCGCGACGTGGTCGGTGTGCACGGGCCCAAGCTGGCCTGGCTGCTGGCCGCGTTCGGCGTCGCCGGCCTGGTGGCGATGCCGCTGGTCGCGCGGCCGCTGGACCGCCAGCCCAAGGCCGCGGTCAACGTGTGCATGGCGGCGTTGATGATGGCGTTCGTCGTCTTGACGGTGTTGGCGTTCGGTGCGCGGCATTCGCTGGTCACCGCCGTGATCGGCACCGCCGCCATCGTGCTGTGGGGGGCGATGGCGATGGCGGTCTCGCCGATGCTGCAATCGGCGGCGATGCGCACCTCCCCGGACGACCCGGACGGGGCGTCGGGGCTGTATGTGGCGGCATTTCAGGTCGGCATCATGGCCGGCTCGCTGCTGGGCGGGTTGTTCTACGAACGCGCCGGCGTGCCGGTGATGCTGGCGGCGTCGGCGGTCCTGGTCGGGGCCGCGCTGGCCGGGATGGCGGCGGGTCGACGGCTGTTCGAAGTTCCCTCGACCAGTAGCCAACCGTAACGTTGGCCACTGTCTGGCGATTAACACAGCAGTTCAGCGGCCTGTACGCGACGGATTCGCGGTGCCCGGGCACGTCGGGCCCGGTAGCTGGGGTGCGCGCTGTGCAACACTGGATTGAGTTTGTGACTGGAGGTAATCACATGTCGCGATGGACGACGGGTACGTTCACCGCCGCGCTGGGAGCGGTCGGAATGGCCGCCGTGCTCACGCTTGGCGCTGGTCCGGCGTGGGCCGATCCCGACGACGTGCCGCCGCCCCCGGCGGATCCGGCGGCGGTCGACCCCGCACCGGACGACATGCCGCCGCCGCCCGAGCCCCCGGCGCCGCCGCCGGCCGATCCGCTCGCGGCGCCGCCGCCGGCCAACCCGCTGGCGCCGCCGCCCGCGGTGCCCGAGGGTGCGCCGGCCGGGCCGGTCGCCGGGCAGAACCCGGCGCCGTTCACCGGTGAGCCGCCATTCCTGCCGCCCAGCTTCAACCCGGTCAACGGTTCGATGGTCGGGGTGGCCAAGCCGATCATCATCAACTTCCAGCGGCCGATCGCCGACCAGGCGATGGCCGAGCAGGCGATCCACATCTCCTCGGTGCCGCCGGTGCCCGGCAAGTTCTACTGGATGACCCCCACCCAGGTGCGGTGGCGCCCGCTGAACCTGTGGCCCGCCCATACCGCGGTGCACATCGACGCCGCCGGCACCCAGTCGGACTTTCACACCGGGGATGCGTTGGTGGCCACCGCCGACGACGCCACCCACCAGATGACCATCACCCGCAACGGGAAGGTGGAGCAGACCTTCCCGATGTCGATGGGGATGGCCGCCGGTAACCACCAGACCCCCAACGGCACCTACTACGTGCTGGAGAAGATGCCCACGGTGGTGATGGACTCGTCGACCTACGGGGTCCCGGTCAACTCGACCTACGGCTACAAGGTGACGGTGAACGACGCCGTGCGCATCGACAACAGCGGCGGCTTCGTGCACAGCGCGCCGTGGTCGGTGAGCGACCAGGGCAAGCGCAACGTCAGCCATGGCTGCATCAACCTGGCGCCGGCCAACGCCAAGTGGTTCTACGACAACTTCGGGTCCGGGGACCCGGTGGTGGTGAAGAACTCCGTCGGCTCCTACACCAAGAACGACGGCTCCAACGACTGGCAGATCTAGGTCGCGCACGCCGAGTGGCCAGTTAGCGCACGCTTTTCGCGCGGTTTTTGCGTGTCATAACTGGCCACTGGGCGCCTTCGCGGGCGGTCAGTTCCAGATGCGCACCCGGCGGTCCGGCTCCAGGTACAGCGCGTCGGCCTCGGCTACCTCGAACGCCTCGTAGAACGCGTCGACGTTGCGGATGACGCCATTGCAGCGGAACTCCGGCGGTGAGTGCGGGTCGATGGCCAGCCGCCGGATCGCCTCGGCGTCACGGGATTTGGTGCGCCACACCTGCGCCCAGCCGAAGAACACCCGCTGCACCCCGGTCAGCCCGTCGATCACCGGCGCGTCCCGACCGCCCAACGACAGCTGGTAGGCCAGCAGCGCGATCGACAATCCGCCCAGATCGCCGATGTTCTCCCCGACGGTGAAGGCGCCATTGACATGGTGGCCATTGCCGTCGGCCAACGCCCGCGGCACGTAGGCCTCGTACTGTTCGATCAGCGCCTGGGTGCGCGCCCCGAATTCGGTGCGGTCGTCGTCGGTCCACCAGTCGACCAGGTTGCCGTCGCCGTCGTACTTGGCGCCCTGATCGTCGAAACCATGCCCGATCTCGTGCCCGATCACCGCCCCGATCCCGCCGTAGTTGGCGGCGTCGTCGGCGTCGGCGTCGAAGAACGGGGGCTGCAAAATGGCCGCCGGGAAGACGATTTCGTTCATCCCCGGGTTGTAGTAGGCGTTGACGGTCTGCGGGGTCATGAACCACTCGTCGCGGTCCACCGGGCCGCCCAACTTGGCCAACTCGCGGTCGTGGTTGACCGCGTAGCCGCGGCGGTAGTTGCCGTACAGGTCGGCGCGGTCGATCACCAGCGCCGAGTAGTCCCGCCACTTCGTTGGGTAGCCGATTTTGGCGGTGAACTTGTCCAGCTTGGCCAGGGCGCGCTCCCGGGTGGCCGGTGTCATCCAGTCCAGGTCGGTGATGCTGACCCGGTAGGCCTCCCGCAGGTTGTCCACCAACACGTCCATCCGGGCCTTGGCCTCGGGTGGGAAATGCCGCTCGACATACAGCTTGCCCAGCGCATCACCCATCAGGCCTTCGACCAGCCCGACGCCGCGTTTCCAGCGGTCGCGGATCTGCTCGGTGCCGGTCAGCGTCCGACCGTAAAACGCGAAGTCCTCGGCGACCAGCGCCTCGGTCAACAGCCCCGCGCGGGAGTGGATCACCCGCCAGCGCGCCCAGCGCTTCCAGTCCGCCAGGTCCTCCCCGGACCACAGCGCGGCGAACGCGGTCAGGTAGTCGGGTTGGCGCACAACCAGTTCGGGGACCGCGTCCGGGCTGGTGCCCAGCGCGGTCAGCCACCCGGCCCAGTCGAATCCGGGGGCCTGCGCCGGCAGGTCGGCGAAGGTGCGCAGGTTGTAGCCCAGCTCGGCGTCGCGGCGCTTGACCACGTCCCAGTGCGCGGCCGCCAGTCTGGTCTCCAGCGCGACGATCCGGGCGGCGGTGTCGGTGTGGTCGCCGCCGTAGACCAGGGCGAACATCGCCGTGATGTGGTTCGGGTAGGCGGCCAGCACCTCGGCGTGCTGCGGCTCGCGGTAGTAGGACTCGTCGGGCAACCCGAGCCCGGATTGGGTCAGGTGCACCAGGTAGCGCGACGAATTCTTCGAGTCGGTGTCGATGTAGAGCCCGGTCCCGCCGCCCACCCCGGTGCGTTGCAGGCCGCCCAGCGCCGCCGCCAACTCCTCCGGAGTCGCCGCGGCGTCGATCGCGGCCAACTCGTCGAGCAGCGGCTGCACGCCGCGGGTTTCCACCCCCTGCTCGTCGGCGAAGCTGGCATACAGGTCGCCGATGCGCTGCCGGTCGGTGCCGGCGGCGGCGCCGGATTCCGCGGCCTCGGTGATCAGGTCACGCACCTGGATCTCGGCGCGGTCGAACAACGTGCGGAATGCGCCGTCGGTTGCCCGGTCGGCGGGGATGACATAGTCGGCCAGCCAGCGGCCGTTGACGTGACCGAACAGGTCATCCTGGGGGCGGGCAGCGGCGTCGACGTAGCTCAGGTCGATCCCCGAGCGCAAGGCTTGTGGCGTCACGTTCCCATCCTTACCACGGCGGGGCACGGATGCGCCGGGCCTGGCAGGTACCCTCCAGCCATGTCCGACGGGGAGCCGAGCGCGTCAGCCGACACCGATCCCGACGACGACGCCTCCTCGGACGGTCGGGTGTTCTCCGGTTACGGCGTCGCGTCGACGGCGCTGGGGCTGCTGTCGGTGGCCGCGCTGGCGCTGGGTGTGCTGATTTGGTCGGTCCATCGCGACAACGTGGGTGAGCGCGACCACCAGACCCGGGTGCTGGAGGCCGCGGTCGAGTGGACCGGGGTGCTGATCAACATGAACACCGACAACGTCGACGCCAGTCTGCGACAGCTGCACGAGGGCACCGTCGGCCAGCTCAATGTGGAGTTCGACTCCGCGATGCAGTCGTATCGCCAAGTCGTGCAGAAGCTCAAGCCGCACAGCGTGGGGCAGGTCGAGTCGGTGGCGATCGAATCGATGCACCACGACCCCGAGGCGCGGCCGGCTGACCGGCCGCGCGATGACCCGCTGCCCGAAGTGGCCAGCCGGGTCGACACCGTGCTGGTGGTGGCCACCTCGGTCGCCGAGAACGTCAGCGGCAAGCCGCAGACGGTGCACTGGAATCTGCGCCTGGACGTCGCCGACGTCGACGGCAAGCTGCAGATATCGCGGCTGGGGTCCATCCGATGAGGAACCTCTGGCGGGTGGTGGCGTTCGACATCGCCGCCCCGCTGGCCGCGGTGGCCGCCCTGCTGGCGATCGGGGTGGTGCTCGGCTGGCCGTGGTGGTGGGTGTCGGCGTGCTCGGTGCTGGTGCTGCTGGTGCTCGAGGGGGTGGCGATCAACTTCTGGCTGCTGCGCCGCGACGCGGTGACCGTCGGCACCGACGACGACGGGCCGGGGCTGCGGCTGGCCGTGGTGGCCCTGTGTACGGCGGCGCTGGTCGCGGCGGTGGTGGTCGGGTTCGAGCGGTGGACCGAGCCGGACCGCGAGTTCACCCGCGATTCGGCGCAGGTGGTGCAGATCGCCACCACGATGGCCGAAGCGACCGCGACGTTCACCCCGCAGAACCCGACCGGCGCCGCCGAGAAGGCCGCGGCGCTGATGGTGCCGGAGCGGGCCGAGGCGTTCAAACAGAACGTCGCCAAGTCCTCCGCCGATCTGGCGCACCGCAACGTGACGGCGCAGGCGCTGACGTTGTCGGCCGGTGTCGAGGCGCTGGGGCCGTCGATGGGCACCGTGACCACCGTGCTGCGGGTCATCCAGAACGCCCCGGGTCAGCCGCCCGATCAGGCGGTGGTGGCCCTGCGGGTGGCGTTGACCAAGCGCGACGGACAGTGGCTGGTGCTCGACGTGTCGCCGATCAACCAACGGTGAGGCTGCGCTTTCGATCAGGGTTGCGGGTCGACGAACCTCCGTCAACGGGCATCGGCTGGTACATCCCTGTGGTCAGACGCAGCCATATGCTGCTGGATAGGGGTGGCTCTGGGTGGGAGGACACGGATGGGAAAGCTGCGGGCACAGGCGTTGAGTGCGTTGGCTGCAATTGCACTCACCGGGTGTACAGCAACGGTTTCCGGCGTCGCGGTGACGCCGCCTGATCTGACCGATTCCCACGGCGTGGTCGTGGAACTGCTCGAGATAGGCAACTACAAAGCCAGGCCGAGCCCTACCCTCGGTGCCGCCGGCCCCGGTGGGGGTCAATTTGAAGGGATACGGATGGCGGCTTACGTGGCCGGTCCGTGGCAGGTCGATGAAACCTTGCGTCGACAGAATGACTTCAATATTTGGGCGACCATGCCATTTCCAGATCCAGAATCTGTCGGATTCGCCATGTACCCGGGTGTCACCGAACTGAAGGCCCGGATCGCGGCCAGCATCACCGAGCATGGATTCATCGCCGGGTTTTCCACCGCGCGCAGCGTGCTGGGTTCCGACGGCGTCGCGAAGACCCTGACCAATATGGTGCTGCGATTCCCCGACGCCGACGCCGCCGCGGCTGCAGCCCACGAGATGGCGGCTATCGGCGCCTCGGCGGCGGGGGCTCCGGAGCGCCCGGTGGCGATCGACCACCACCCCGAGGCGATCGCTTCGATCCACTACGACGACGGCGATGCGAAAGTGGAAAGTTTCGCCCCGCACGGTCCGTACATGTTGTATCAATACGCATTTACTGCGAAAGCCGACGATCAGGACCCATCCGGCCGCGCCTTGCAGCTGATCGCCAAAACTCTCGATCTCCAGGTGCCGCTGATCGACCGGTTCGTACCCACCGACCCGTCGAAGCTCGCTGCCCTCCCCAAGGACCCGACTGGGCTGATGTCCCGCGTGCTGTCCGGAGATGGCGATCAGGAACCCGGCAGGGCCATGGGCGTTTGGGGCCCGGACACCTGGTTGCATTTCGCCTTCGATCCGATCGAAACGGCACACCTATTGGACATGGCGGGCGTTGATAGGGTGGCGCAGCGGTTAACGACCATCTACCAGGCTCGGGACACTGCAGGCGCAACTTTGGTGGCCGACCAGATCAGTGCCGGGATGACCAAGTTTCCCAGCGTGAAACCGATCCCCGGGGTGCCGGGTTTTCCGATAGCCAGATGTTTCAACCGAACGAAAGGGTTCGCGACGAACGAAGGCGGCCCATCGGTGCAACGGCTCTACCCGCGCTACACGTGCGTCGCACGGGTGGACCGCTACGCATTCACGTCGTTCTCGAACCATGAGGTCGATGCCAAGCAGCAACTCTCCGCTCAATATCTAATCCTGGCCGGCAAGTGAGCCGTCGTTGCGGTTGCCGCGAACGTGCGCAATCCCGGAATAACCCCCGGCGTGGCGGCCGGGGACACGCACGCTCGCGTAGTTAAGCGAGCCGGGCGTGCTCGACTTTGAGGCAGCGATCCATCACAACCTGCAGCCCGGCGGCCTCGGCGTCGCGGTCCACCTGCTCATCGGACAGGCCCAGTTGCAGCCACAGGGTCTTGGGGCGGGCGTCCAGCCGCAGCACCTCGTCGAGCACCGACGGCAGCTGATCGCGGCGCCGGAACACGTCGACCAGGTCCGGCACCACCGGCAGCTCCGCCAGGCTGGGATACACCGGCGCGCCGTCGATCTCGGTGATCGTCGGATTGACCGGATACACCTGGTAGTCGCCGGTGGCGACCAGATAGGAGTAGACCTCGTGGCTGGGCCGGGTCGGGTTGGCCGACGCGCCGATGACCGCGATGGTCTTGGTCTCAGCCAGGATGCGTCGCAGCTGATCGCCCGCCATCAGTTGGTGCCGGCCGACCGCTCGGCCCGCATTTTGACGAACCGGTCCGATAGCCGCCGCATCCGGATCATCAGCGACGCCGGCGGGCTGACTTTGGCGTCGAGGTAGTCGGTCAACTCCTTGGGCGGCACCCCGATGCGGGACGCGAACTCGGGGGGCCCCAGGCCGGAGCGCTCCATCAGCAGCCGGATGTGGCGGGCGACCTCGGCGCGTTCGTTGGCTTCCAGGTGGGCGCGGGTGCGGGCCAGCACCTCCGACAGCGCCTTGGAGATGCCATAGGGCCGGGCGCCGTTGAGCACCTCCTCGACCTGGCGGGCGGTGCGCCCGTACGGGTCACGTTTGAGCGCGACGACGATCCGCTGCCACACGGTGATGTCGCCGCTTTCCAGTGCCGACCGGATGGCGGCGGTGGACCAAAACTCCACGGGGCGGTCGTTGTAGCGCGGGCGAGGGCCGGACCGGTGCGGCACCGGTCCGCGACGCGGGTCGGCTGCCAACGTCACCTCGCCTCCTCAAGCATCGCTACGGCCACCGACAGGCAGCGCTGCCGGACTTCCTCCCAGTCTGCACCGGAATCCGGGTCGGCCGATGGCTCATCGTCAATATCGGCCGGATGTGGATCCGCGAGCCGACGGACCAGCTGGGTGGCGATCCATTGTCGCTTAGCTGGTTGACCACAGTAATACCGGTCTATCCCGGCCAGCACCACGGCGGCGGTTTCGGGTTCCATCGCATCGACAAGCTCAGCAAACTCGATGTAGTCGCGGCTGCTGTTGCGGCACATGATCAGGTAACCCTTGAGCCGCAGCGTTTCGGCCCCGGTGGGCACCTGCAACCGGTCACCGGTGGGCAGCTGGACGTTGGTGGTTTCCAGCGGGCTGCGCCGCTCGAAGGCCGGGTTGACGGCCTCGGTGTCGGTGGCCAGCGCGTCCAGGGCGACCGAGAGCCGGCCGCGCCACATGGTAACCGGATGCACCGGACGCAGCGCCCGGCCGGCGCCGTTGCGGTACGGCCAGCCGACCAACTTCCGGGTGCCCGCGGGCGCGGGAGCGGTGGCGACGGCGGTCAGGGTTTGGGTCGGGGCATCCAGTTGCGGGGCGACCCGTTGCGACAGGTCGGTGCGGGCGCAGCCCTGCAACGCCAGCGGGTCGGTCACGCAGATCGCGTCGGGCACCAATTCCTTGAGTTTGGCCGCCGATTTCACCACCATCCGCAGATCCGCGCTGGGAGCCACCGGCACGGAGATGTCGTCCGGGATGAGCACCACCCCGCCCAGGTCGACGGTGGGTAGCGGCTTTTCCACATCCACCGACGGCAGGATGCGTTCCAGCCAGTGCGGCAGCCACCAGTTCCACTGGTGGAACATCGCCATCAGCGCCGGAACCAGCACTAGCCGCACCACCGTGGCGTCCACCGCGATGGCCACCGCACAGGCCACCCCGAGCTCGGCCACCAGCGGCATCCCCGCGAAGGCGAATCCGATGAACACCGCGATCATGATCAGCGCCGCGCTGGTGATGGTGCGGGCGCTGGTGCTCACGCCGTAGGCGACCGCGTCGTGGGTGTCACCGAACTGAAGGAACCGTTCCCGGATCCGGGTCAGCAGGAAGATCTCGTAGTCCATCGACAAGCCGAAGGTCATCGCCAGCACCATCGGCGGGATGGTGCTGTCGATCGAGCTGATCGGCTCGAACCCCAGCTTCTCCAGCCAGCCCCACTGGAACACCATCACCAGGCTGCCGTAGGCCGCGGCCACCGACAGCATCGTCATCAGCACGCCCTTGAACGCCAGCAGCACCGACTGGATGGACACCAGCAGCATCACGAACGCGATCAGCGCGACGAAGACCAGCACCAGCGGCTCCGTCGCCGACACCTGATCGTCGAAGTCCTTGATCAGCGCGGTGGGGCCGCCGACGTCGACCCGTGCCGATGAGCCGGCCGCCTTGGGCAGCTCGGCCCGCAGCCAGTCGACGGTCTCGCGGGCCGCCATGTCCTCGGGGTCCACCGAGAGCACCGCCGACAGCAGCGCGCTGCTGTTGTCGTCAGCGAACACCGGGGGCGGCACCTGCTTGGTGGTATTGGGGGCGCGCGCCAGCTCCTCGCGGACCGCGGCCAGCACCGGGGCGTGCGCGGCCGAGGACGCGTCGCCGTCGGGGAAGGTGACCAGGATCTGCAGCGGTCCCAGCGCGCCCGGACCCAGCGCCTGCGCGGCGGCGGCCACCCCGCCGCGGATCTCGTGGGAGGAGTCGAACTGGCGCAGCATGCTGTTGCCCAGCGTCAGCGCGAACGCCGGCGCCGCCAGCGCCAGCAGAAACGCCGACGCCAGCACCGCCGACAGCCAGGGCCGGCGCATCACCCGGCCGGTCCAGCGGGTCCAGAACCGGGATTGGGTGGTTTCCGGCAGCCGAGACCAGTGCAGCGCCGCCGACCGTTTCGCCGCCGACCGGCCGAAGGTGGCCAGCACCGCCGGGGTCAGCGTGGTCGAGGTGAGCACCGCCACCGAGACGGCCAGGATCGCCCCGGTGGCCATCGACACCAGCACCGGGGTGTTGATCAGGTAGATGCCGGTCACCGAGGCCACCACCGTCAGCCCCGACAACACCACCGCCAGCCCCGACGTCGCCATCGCCGCGTCGGTCGCCTCCTGCGGTTGCCGACCGGCCCGCAGTTCCTCGCGGAACCGCATCAAGATGAATAGGGAATAGTCGATCGCCAGCGCGATGCCGAACATCGACACCGTGGAGGTGACGAACACCGACATCGTGGTGAACATCGACAGCAGGTACACCAGCCCCATCGTGACGATCACGGTGCCGATGCCCAGCGCCAGCGGAATCGCGGCCGCCGCCAGCGACCCGAACACCGCCAGCAACACGATCAGCACGATCGGCAGATTCCAGTGTTCGGCGCTGGCGATGTCCTGTTTGGTCTTCGCCGAGGCCGCGGCGCCGAGCGCGCCCTGGCCGATGACGTACAGCCGCACCGTGCCGTTCTCGAGCTGCCCGGGCTGGTCGCCGTTGATGCCGAGCTTGGTGCGCAGCTTTTTGGCGACGTCGACGGCGCCGGTGTTGTTGAAGTCCAGCCGCAGCGACACCACGTACGGGCGGTCAGGCTGCGGTGGCCGCTGGGCCGGGTTGGGCACCACGGTCACGCTGGGGACCTCGCTGGCCACCCGGTTGAGCAGCGCGACGGCGTCGTCCATGTCCTTGTAGCTGGCGTCCGCGCGGGGCGCGGCGACCAGCGCCAACGGCGAGGCGCCCTGGTCGGGGTAGTGGTTCTCCAGGTCGTCGTGCACGTACAACGATTGCGATCCGGACACCTCGAAGCCGCCGCCGGTGAGGTGGCCCGACTGCGTCGCAGCCAGGTACAGCGCGGGCACCAACGCCAGTAACCAACCTGTGAAGATCACCCAGCGGAATCTGCGCAGGTTGCTGCTGAGGCGCATCATGAACTGCTGGATTTTTTTCTCCCCGCTCCGGCGTTGCGTGCTCGCGAGCCTACCGCAGCGTGCGGTACAGTAATCCGCTTCTGGCGCGCTGAACTGCGATGATCCGAGATCTGTATCAAGTTGTAGCCCGGTTGTGAGCCAGTCGAACTGGCCACGGCGGCGCGGGTGATGGCAGGATGACACCCGGCGCCGGTCGCCGCCGTGGGCGGCGTGTATCGGCGTTCGCCATCCCTAAGGAGTTATCCAGTGAAGACGACAACTGCCGTCGTGCGTCATCGGCTCTTCGGAGTGTTGACCGCTACCGCTGTGGGCGGTGCGGCGGTCGTTGCCCTGCTGGTGCCGTCGGCGACCGCCGCGCCGGACCCGTGCGCCGCCAGTTCGATCGCCAAGACGGTCGGCAAGGTCGCCACCGATACCGGCGACTACCTGGACTCCCACCCCGAGACGAACCAGGCGATGACCAACGCCATGCAGGACCAGCCGGGACCGCAGTCGGTCGGGGCGCTGAAAACCTATTTCGACGCCAACCCCAAGGTGCAAGGCGACATTCAGAAGCTGTCCGAGCCGCTGGCCAGCCTGGGCACCCGGTGCAAGCTGCCGGTGTCGCTGCCGCAGCTGCTCGGCGCCCTGCAGACCGCGCAGAATCAGGGCGGGCTGCCTGGTGGCTTGCCGGGCGGGCTGCCCGGTGCGACGCCCGGCGGCCCGGGCACCCAAGCCGTGGTCGGCGCACCCGGCCCCGGCGCGGTGCCGGTGCCGCGTCCGGGCCCAGCCCCGGCCGCCGCGGCGCCCAGCCCCGGCCGGTAATCGGCCCGGCAACGCGTTCACTCTGCGGTTACGGCGCAAAAGCTCGAGTGGCCCTCGCCCTCGCCGCAGACTCAACCCTCGAAACCGCGCGGGCGGTGTCGCGCAGACGCGGACGCAGCGACACACCTGGCAACCGTCGCGGCGCAACCGTGGTTACCGGCGTACGGCCGTCAGCAGGCCCCGCCAGCCCAGCAGCAGCACCGCGGTGACCGTCGAGGCCACCGCGATAAAACTGAGCGCGGTCCCGGCGTGCAGCAGCCACCGCAGCAGCATGCCGACGATGACGGTGGCCGCCCAGACCACCACGCCGGTCGGGGCCAGCGCGGTGGGGCGGCGCCAGCCGCGACCCAGCAGCCAGCCGGTCGCGGTTCCGGTCAGGAACGGCCACGCGGTGGCGGCGACGCCCGCGAGGGTCAAACCCTCGGCGTGGCTGCGTCGGCCCACCGCGCAGAACACCAGCACGCAGCCGATGTCGGCGGCCAGCGCCAGCCACGCGGGTCGGGCGCTCACGGTTGCCTCCGCTCTTCGGGTCCGTCGGGCGGTGGCGCGGCGTCGGCCGAGTCGATCTCGGCGTCCGGATCGACCTCACTTTCGGTGCGGAACATGAAGAAAAACACCACCCAGCCGATGGCGGCGATGAACAACCAGCTGACCAGCCGGTAGATCAACATCGCCGAGATGGCGTCGGGCCACGACATGCCGCTGGACACCAGACCCGGCACCAGCACCGCCTCGACCACCAGCAGACCACCGGGCATCAGCGGGATGGTGCCCACCGCGCGGGCGGCGGCGTAAGCGACGGTCAACCCGGCCACCGAGGCGTGATCGCCGGCGGCGTAGGCCGCGAACGCCAGGCAGGCCACGTCGGCGACCCAGTTGAACAGCGACCAGCCGAACGCCACCCCCAGGTCCCGGCGGCCCAGGCTCACCGACTCCAGCTGGTTGAGCATCTCGCGCCACTTCGCCAGGCCGGTGTTGGCCGGTTTGTCGCGGATCGAGTTGACCCAGGACAGCACCCGCACCCCGATCCCGTCGATCAGTTCCGGCCGCGACGCGACCGCCTGCGCCAACAGCAGCAGGGCAACGAAGCCGCCCAGGGTGAACAGCAGCGAGAACGGGTTGTTCTTGGCGCCGAGGAAAAAGGCGCCGCCCAACCCGAGCACCGCCAGCCCCACCGCCTGCAGCACCCCCGACATCACCAGCTGCCAAGACGCCACCATCGGCGAGGCCCCCCACAGCCGCTGCTGGCGGTACAAGAAGGTGGCCGACAGCACCGGCCCGCCGGGCAGGGTGGTGGACAGCGAATTGGCCGCGTAGAAGGCGGCTTCGGATCGCCATTGTTTGACCCGCACCCCCGCCGAGCGCAGCAGGGTGCGCTGGATCTGGGCGAAGCTGTGCATCGACGCGCCCGCGGCCAGCGCCGCGGCCACCAGCCACCACCACTTGGCGGCGTACAGGCTTTGCCACGCCTTGGCCAGCTGGTCCCACACCAAGGCGACCTCGACGGCGAGCACGATCGCCACCACGCCGAGGACCACCCAGCGCACCCACCAGTACCGGCCGCGGACAGCACCCGTCTGCTGGCGGGCGCTGTTAGCCGGCGCGTCGTGCGACACGCCGTTTAGGGTAGCCGCGCGGCCCCCGCGGACAGGGGCATGCGGTGACGCAGCGCTGTCTCGGTTGAGTACCGATATTGGGCGGTTGGGTAACGGAAGTGGCGGTTACGCTACCGGCATGCCCGCCCCTGAGGACGCCGCCGTTCACCCGTTGGTCCGCAAGGCCGCTGCCTGGTCGTGGCGCCTGCTGATCCTGCTGGCCACCGCGGTGGCGGTGGGCTGGCTGGTCAAACGACTCGAGGTGATCTTCGTTCCGGTGGCGCTGGCGCTGATGCTGTCGGCGTTGCTGCTGCCCGGGGTGGACTGGCTGGACCGGCACCGGGTGAACCGCGGCCTGGCGGTGTTTTTGCTGATGCTGAGCGGGCTCGCGATCATCGCCGGGGTGCTGGCCTTTGTCGTCAGCCAGTTCATCGAGGGCCTGCCGGCGCTGGTTGAGCAGGTGACGCAGTTGATCAACTCGTCGCGCAAGTGGCTGGTTGAAGGCCCGCTGCATCTGAGCCGGGACCAAGTCAACAACATCGGCAACACCGTCACCGAGATGCTGCAGCGTAATCAGGCCAAGCTGACCCACGGCGCGTTGTCGACGGCCGCGACGATCACCGAGATCATCACCGGCGCATTCGTGGTGCTGTTCACGGTCATCTTCTTCCTGTACGGCGGCCGCAACATCTGGCAGTTCCTGGTCAAGATCTTCCCGAGCCAGGTCCGGGGCCGGGTGCACGCCGCGGGTATCGCCGGCTTCCAGTCCTTGATCGGCTACGTGCGGGCCACGTTCCTGGTGGCGCTGGTCGACGCCGCCGGCGTCGGCACCGGCCTGGCGATCCTGAGTGTGCCGCTGGCGTTGCCGCTGGCCTCGCTGGTGTTCCTGGGCGCCTTCATTCCGCTGGTCGGTGCGGTGGTCAGCGGGTTCTTGGCGGTGATCGTGGCGTTGATCGCCAAGGGCTGGATTTACGCGTTGATCACGCTGGGGGTGATCATCGGCGTCAACCAGCTGGAAGCGCATGTGTTGCAGCCGCTGGTGATGGGCCGCGCGGTGTCGATCCATCCGCTCGCGGTGGTGCTGGGCATCTCGACCGGGGGCGTGCTCGCCGGCATTGTCGGTGCGCTGCTGGCGGTGCCGACGATCGCGTTCGCCGACCGGGCGGTGCGGGTGCTGATCGCACCGGACTTCTCCGAAGCCGACGAGGACGAGGCGCCGGCGATCATCCACGCCGAACCGGACAGCGTCGGCGCCGAAACCAAACCTTAGAAGCGGCCCTCGCGGCGCAACAGATCCTGGGCGCTGACTCCGCCGCCGCGCCGCGGGCGCGGTTTGCCGCTGCCGTTCCCCGGCTGCCCGGGCGCGCTGAACTTCTCGGTGGCGATGTCGGGGTCATCGCCCTCCGGCTGCCGGAAGGCGGTGGTCTCGAGCGACTCGGCGGGGGTCTCGCCGCTGCCCGAGCCGCGGCGTTCGCCGGCCCCACCGCGCAGCTCGCCGAGCCACGACTCGATTTCTCGTTCGGAAGCCTGACCGGGTGCCGGCGACGCGGTCCGGGGCGGGGTTTCGCTGCGGCGCGCGGGGCTGCCGCCTTGGCCGCCCGCGGCAGAGAAGCGGGTTGTCGCCGGCTCTTCGGGTTCGGGCGCGGTCCGCATCCGGGTGGTGCCGGTATCCGAGGGGCCACTGGCGGGCCGGGTCTCCACCGCGCCGGCGGGACGACGCCGCGTCGGGCCCGGTCCGCTGGGATGGGTGGGGTCGTGCGGGGGCCGCGGTCTGCTGGGAGCCGGTGCGGCAGCGACGGCCCGGCTGCGGGCGACCGACCGCTTGCGTTCGTCGGGCAGCCGGATCTCACCCAGCCCGATGCGGATCTGCACCCGCTTCATCCAGCGCGGCGCCCACCAGCAGTCGTCGCCGAGCAGCTTCATCACCGAGGGCACCAGGAACATCCGGATCACGGTGGCGTCCAGCAGCAACGCCGCCATCAGACCGAACGCCAGGTATTTCATCATCACCAGGTCGGAGAACACGAACGATCCGGCGACCACGGCCAGGATCAACGCGGCCGCGGTGATCAGCCGCCCGGTCGTCGCGGTGCCGATCCGGATGGCCTCGGTGGTGGACATCCCGGATTCGCGCGCCTCCACCATGCGGGAGACCAGGAACACCTCATAGTCGGTGGCCAGACCCCAACCCACCGCGACGACCAGGGCGATGATGATCACCATCAACGGGGTCGGGGTGAAGTTCAGCAAGCCGGCGCCGTGCCCGTCGACAAAGATCCACGTCAAGATGCCCATCGTGGACCCGAGCGTCAACGCGCTCATCACCGACGCCTTGAGCGGCAGCACCACCGACCCGAACGCCAGGAACATCAACAGCGTGGTGGTGGTCAGCATGATCACCAGCATCAGCGGACCCTGCGCGGACAGGGCGTGGATGCTGTCCTGCTCGAGCGCGGGGGTGCCGCCGACCAGCAGGCGAAGCCCCTTGGGGGCGGGGATCGCCCGCAGGTCCTTGATCTTCTGGGCGGCATCGTTGCGGCTGATCAAGCCGTTTTCGATCACCCGGACCGACTTGTCCTTCGACGCACCCGGCAGCTCGGGTCGTTCCTTCCACATGTCGGCGGGGTTGTTGTCCGGCTCGACGAAGCCGCTGATCGCCATCGCCTTGTTGCGGACGTCGGCGACCTGCTGGTCGGTGACGTCCTTGTGGTTGTCGGATTCGATCACCAGTGTCAGCTTCTCGGTCCGGAAGCCGGGGAAGATCTTGTCGAACTGCTCTTGGGCGACTCGGGCGGAATTGTCCGGTGGGAGGTACTTCTCGCTCATGCCGCCGAACGACAGCTTCCCCAACGGGATGATCAGCAGGATCATCGCGATCACGATCGGGATGGCGAACGCCAACGGCCGCTTCATCACGACGTTGACCAGCTTGCCCCAGAACTCGCCCTCGACTTCCTCGCGGGTCTTGGTCTTCTGGGTCTTCTCGGCGAACCAGCCGATGATGCGGTTGGACAGCCCCCAGTTCCGCAGGAACGGCACCCGGTACAGGGTGCGTACCCCCAGCGAGTCGACGTGGCGGCCCAGCACACCCAGAATGGCCGGCAGCAGCGTGATCGACAGCAACGCCGCCAACCCGACCGCCGCGAAGATGGCGTAGGTCAGCCCCTTGACGAAGGCCTGCGGCATCACCAGCAGGCTGGCGCCCGAGACGATAATCAGCACCGCGGAGAACACCACGGTCCGACCGGCGGTCATCACACTGCGGCGCACCGCGGCCTCGGTGTCGTAGCCTTCGGCGATCTCCTCCCGGAACCGGCTCACCACGAACAGCCCGTAGTCGATGGCGATACCGAGACCGATCAGCGAGATCACCGGCTGGGCGAAGAAGTTCACTGGCCCGAAGAGGGTGACCGCCCGCAAGATGCCGGTCGCCCCGGCGATGCTCAAACCGCCGACTATCACCGGCAGGCTGGCGGCGATCACCCCACCGAACACGAAGAACAGCACCACGGCCACCAGCGGTAGCGCCAGGACCTCCATTCGCTTCTGGTCGGTGGCGATGGTGCCGGTCAGTGCATCGGCGACCGGCTGCAAACCGGCGAGTTTGACGGTGCCGCCGTCGAGTTTCTGCAGGGCCGGCTGGACGTCCTGGTAGTTCTTCAGGATGGTGTCGTCGTCGTCACCCTTGAGCTGAATGGAGGCGAACGCGTGCTTTTTGTCGGGGTCGGCCATCGTGCGCAGCGCCTCGGGGTTGGTGAAGTACCCCACCCAGCTGAGCACCTGCTCGGGGTGATCGCTTTTGACCTTGTTGAGGCCGTTTTTGATGCTGTCGAACCACTTCTTGTCGTCGACGGTCTTGCCCTTGGGGGCGGTGAACACCGCCACGACGTGGCTGGTGCGGTCGCGCCCGTACACCTTGTCGCCGTCGATCGACGCCTGCACCGACTGGCTGCCTTCGTCGTAAAAGCCGCTCTGGGTGACGTGCTTGCCCAGGCTCGCCCCGAAAATGCCGCCGCCGAGGCAGAGCGCCACCATGACCCCGATTACGATGAACCGGTAGCGATATACAGTTCGACCCCACCAGGCGAACACCTACGCTCCTTACTTCTGTGGCGACCCGCGCTCTTTACAGTTGTCACACACGCGAGGTCAATAGCGAGGTCAGCGGCCGGAACGGCTGCAGCCACGCCCCCTGCTCTGGTAGCGAATCGAGACCGATCCGCGGCAGCGGCTCCCGGAACACACCAGGAATGTCTTCCAGGTCGACAAACTCCAAGGTATCCGAGGCTAGCGCCCAACTGGCATGTTCACGAAATCCCAGCACTTCAACCTGGGTTCCGGCCTGCGCAATTTCCTCCAGCGGCAGCCGGAACGCCTGCCCGTCGGCGGAGGCCACCATTAACGCCGCCAAGCCCTCGTCACGGCGCAGCGCGATGTGATGCAGCATGTCGGCGTCCACATCGCTGTCCTCATCGACCTTCGGTTTGGCGAACACCGCGAACCCCACGTTACGCAGCGCCTCCACCCACGGCCGCACCACATCGGCGGTGCCGGGGGCGATATTGGTGAACACGGTGGCCTCGGGTTCGACGGTGATCTCCGGGTAGCGGGCCGACACCTCGGCGGTGCGGGCCAACAACCAGCGGCCCAGCGCGTCGAAGCGGGGGCGTTCCACACCGGTCGGGCGGCGCCCCAGGATGGAGCCCAAGCCCATGTCGAGGTTGGGCGCGTCCCACACCAGCAGCACCCGCCGCGCCGCGGGAGCAACGCTCGGGGTCTCCGTCGCACCGCCATCGGGCGCGTCGGCGGCTGTTTCCTCGGTCACGCTCACGGCTTCTCCCAGAGCAACTCCGCGACGGCGCTGCCCGCCTCCTGAGCCTTCGTCTCGTACTTGGTGATCGGGCGGACCACCGAGATCGGTAGCCCCGGGGTGTCCTGGTACACCCGACGCAACCGGGGTTCGGCGTCGCCGGCCTCGGCGATCTGCTCGGCGTAGCCGGGGTGATCGGTGGCGGCGTGCAGCACACCGCCGGGCCGCAACCGGTCGGCGATCAGCGCAATGGTGGCGGGCTGCAGCAGCCGCCGCTTGTGGTGGCGGGCCTTGGGCCACGGGTCCGGAAAGAACACCCGCACGCCGACTAGGGAATTCGGCGCGAGCATGTGGTCCAGCACGTCGACCGCGTCGCCGCGGATCAACCGGATGTTGGTGACGTCTTCCCGGTCGATGGCACTCAGCAGCTGTGCCAGCCCCCGCCGGTACACCTCCACGGCCAGCACGTCGATATCGGGTTCGGCTTGCGCCATCGCCACCGTTGAGGCGCCGGTGCCGCACCCGATCTCCAACACCAGCGGCGCGTCCCGGCCGAACCAGGACTCGGTGTCCAGCAGTTCGGGCGTGTCGGTGGCCTGCCGGCCCAGCGTCGGCCAGCGTCGCGCCCAGGTGCGCTGCTGGGCGTCGGACAGCGCCGAGCGCCGGGACCGGAAGCTGGTGGTGCGCGGAAATTGGCTGGAGCGCTGCACGGGCACGTCGGCCCCCGGTGCTGCCGGTGAGCTGGTCGGCCCCGTGCCGCTGTGCGCCTGCATCCGTCCATGGTGACCCATGCCCTGCAGTGTGCCCGCGCCGTGGTGCAGATTGATACCCAACAGTTGCCTTGGACTGGTAGCCGATGTATGGGGGTGGCTCGCGGCGCGGAGGCGTAGATGTCACGATTCGGTTAGCCCGATCACCGGGGCTGGCGATCAGAGCACAGGAGCACCAGATTTTCGTCGATGAACTGAGGCGATTGGCCGCCGAGGCGGCCGACGCGCGGGTGACCGCGATCGCCGAGCGAGCCGCGGCGGGGGTAACGGCGTGAACGCGGCATCCGAGGATGCGGCCGCCCAGGTCGATGCCCTGGTCGCCGGGATCGGCCCGCGGGTGCGACCGCCGGCGGTGCAGCGCCGCGACGTGGTGCTGGTCACCGGGCCCTGGCTGGCCGGGGTCAGCGGCGTGGCCGCGGCGCTGCGCGACCGGCTGCCCGACCTGGTGTTTGTCGAGTCCACGGAGCTGGCGCCCGGCGAGGCGCCGGCCGCGGTGGTGTTCGTCGTGTCGGCGGCCGCCGCCCTGACCGCCTCCGACTGCGCGCTGCTGGACGCGGCCGTGGTGCACACCGACGCGGTGGTCTGCGCGGTGTCCAAGATCGATGTGCACCGCGGCTGGTCGGACATGCTGGCCGGTGCCCGCGACCGGCTGGCCGCCCACGCCCCGCGGTACCGCAACGTGCCGTGGGTGGGGGTGGCCGCCGCCCCGCAACAAGGCGAACCGCGGGTCGACGAGCTGGTGGAGACGGTCCGCGACCAGCTCGCCGACGTGGCGCTGGCGCGCCGAAACCGGCTACGCGCCTGGGAATCCCGGCTCCAAACCGCCGTTGATCGACACGACCACGAGGTCGAGGGGCTGGGCCGGCGGGCCCGGGTGACCGCCCTGCAGGAGCGACGCGACACCGCGCTGCGGCAGCGGCGGTTGGCCAAATCCGAGCGCACCATCGCGCTGCGCAGCCAGATCCAGCAGGCCCGGGTGCAGCTGACCTACTTCGCCCGCAACCGGTGTGGTTCGGTGCGCAGCGAACTGCAGGAGGATGCGGCGGGTATGACCCGGCGCAAGCTGCCCGAGTTCGAGGCCTACACCCGCAGCCGGGTCGACGAGGTGGTCGCCGAGGTGGATCAGGGCTGCGCGGAGCACCTGGCCGACGTCGCCCAGGAGCTGGAGCTGTCCGCGGACCTCCCGGCGGCCGCGGAGCTGCCCGAGGTGGCGGTGCCCGACCCGGCGTTGAAGTCACGGCGGCTGCAAACCCGGCTGATGATGCTGTTGGGCGCGGGCTTCGGGTTGGGGGTGGCGCTCGCCGTGAGCCGGTTGTTCGTCGACCTGCCGCCCGGGTGGGCGGCCGCCGGGGCGGCCGTGTGCGCGGTGATCGGGCTGGCGCTGACCGTCTGGGTGGTGGGGATTCGCGGGGTGTTGCACGACCGGGCGGTGCTGGACCGCTGGGTGGGCGAGGTGACCGCGTCGCTGCGGTCCGCGGTCGAGCAGCTGGTCGCCACCCGGGTGCTCGCGGCCGAGTCGGCGCTGCTGGCCGCGCTGAGCGAGCGCGACGCCGCCGAAGCCGAGAAGGTCGCCGAGCAGGTCAAGGTGATCGACAGC
The DNA here is from genome assembly GCF_001854525.1 of Mycobacterium talmoniae. NCBI lineage: Bacteria > Bacillati > Actinomycetota > Actinomycetes > Mycobacteriales > Mycobacteriaceae > Mycobacterium > Mycobacterium talmoniae. The sequence continues at coordinate 18,182 of NZ_MLQM01000010.1, read as the reverse complement.
GAGCTGCGGGAACACGCGGTGGCCGCCGCGCGGGCCGCGGCGACGCGGGACCGGGAAATGCCGGCGCTGCGCCGCGCGCTGGACACGGTGCGCGCCGAATTGGGCCAACCCGACGAGTCGCAGGAGCCCGACAGCGACGAACTGGAGGAACCGGATAGCGACGAGGCGGAGGAAGCGCACAGCGACGAGTCGGAGGAGCCGGATAGCGACGCCTCGGGGGAACCCGACGGTGACGAGTCCGAGGAACCCGACGGCGGCGAATCGGGGGAACCCGACACCGGCGGGTCCACCCCGAACGAGGCGACGACCGGCGCATCTGACGCCAAACCGGCGGACCGCGCGGTTTGACGGGTTCTGGATCGCGGCGCTGCGGGTATTCCGCAAGATGCCCGATCGTTGCTGGATAACTCGCCCGCGATAACCTCTACTAAGGGTTTATTGAGAGCGGTTCCGCCAGCGTGACCCGTGCAACCTACACAGGAGAGTTCGATGACGTCAGCGACCATTCCCGGTCTGGACACTGCGCCGACGAAGCACCAGGGCCTGCTCACCTGGGTTCAGGAAGTCGCCGAACTCACCCAACCCGACCGGGTGGTCTTCGCCGACGGCTCCGATGAGGAATGGGACCGGCTGTGCACGCAGCTGGTCGAGGCCGGCACGTTCACCCGGCTCAACGACGAGAAGCAGCCCAACTCCTACCTCGCGCTGTCCGATCCGTCCGACGTCGCGCGCGTCGAATCCCGCACCTTCATCTGCACCGAGCACGAGGCGGACGCCGGACCCACCAACAACTGGATGGACCCGGGCGAAATGCGGTCCACCTTGACCGACCTGTACCGCGGCTGCATGCGGGGCCGCACCATGTATGTGGTGCCGTTTTGCATGGGTCCGCTGGGCGCCGAGGACCCCAAGCTCGGTGTCGAGCTCACCGACTCCGAATACGTGGTCGTCTCGATGAAGGTGATGACCCGGATGGGTGCCGCCGCGCTGGAGAAGCTGGGCGACGACGGGTTCTTCGTCAAGGCGCTGCATTCGGTGGGTGCGCCGTTGGAGGCCGGGCAAAAAGACGTGCCGTGGCCGTGCAACGACACCAAGTACATCACCCACTTCCCGGAGACCCGGGAGATCTGGAGCTACGGCTCCGGGTACGGCGGCAACGCGCTGCTGGGCAAGAAGTGCTACTCGCTGCGCATCGCGTCGGCCATGGCCCACGACGAGGGCTGGCTGGCCGAGCACATGCTGATCCTCAAGCTGATCTCCCCGGAGAACAAGGCGTACTACTTCGCCGCGGCGTTCCCGTCGGCGTGCGGCAAGACCAACCTGGCCATGATCCAGCCGACCATTCCGGGCTGGCGCGCCGAAACCCTGGGCGACGACATCGCCTGGATGCGGTTCGGCAAGGACGGCCGGCTCTACGCGGTCAACCCGGAGTTCGGCTTCTTCGGGGTGGCCCCGGGCACCAACTGGTCGTCCAACCCCAACGCCATGCGCACCATCGCCGAGGGCAACACCATCTTCACCAACGTCGCGCTCACCGATGACCGCGACGTGTGGTGGGAGGGCCTGGAGGGCGAGCCCGAGCACCTGATCGACTGGAAGGGCAACGACTGGGTCATCCGGGAAACCGAAACCAAGGCCGCGCACCCCAATTCGCGGTACTGCACCCCGATGTCGCAGTGCCCGATCCTGGCGCCGGAGTGGGATGACCCGCAGGGTGTGCCGATCTCGGGGATCCTGTTCGGCGCCCGGCGCAAGACCACCGTGCCGCTGGTGACCCAGGCGCGGGACTGGCAGCACGGTGTGTTCATGGGCGCCACCATGGGCAGCGAGCAGACCGCCGCGGCCGAGGGCAAGGTCGGCACCGTGCGCCGCGACCCGATGGCGATGCTGCCGTTCTGCGGCTACCACGTCGGCGACTACTTCCAGCACTGGCTGGACCTGGGTAAGAACTCCGACGAGTCCAAGCTGCCGAAGGTGTTCTTCGTGAACTGGTTCCGCCGCGGCGAGGGCGGCAAGTTCCTGTGGCCCGGGTTCGGTGAGAACAGCCGGGTGCTGAAGTGGATCGTCGACCGCATCGAGGGCACCGGGGAGGGTGCCACCACCGCGATCGGCACCGTGCCCACCGCCGACGACCTGGACCTGGACGGCCTGGACGTCGACCCGGCCGACGTGAACGCGGCGCTGGCGGTGCGTCCCGAGGAGTGGCGCGACGAGTTGCCGCTGATCGAGGAATGGTTCGAGTTCGTCGGCGACCGGTTGCCGACCGGCATCCGCGACGAGTTCGACGCCCTCAAACAGCGCCTGGGGTAGGGCGTTTTTTCGCGAGCGTGCGTGTCCCCGGCCGACACGTCGCGCAGATTTCCGGATTTGCGCACGCTCACGGCCGGCAACCCGACCACTTGACACCCGTCAAGTTTGGCGGCGGTACAGTCTGCGCATGCAGATCCGCGAGCACCTCGGCGCCCACAAACCCGCCATCATCTTGCATCCGTCCGGCACCGTCCTCACCTTCGAGGAGCTGGAATCCCGCGCCAACCGATTGGCGCACTATTTCCGCGGCGCCGGCCTGGCCGAGGGCGACACCGTCGCGATCCTCATGGAGAACAACGAGCACATCCACGCCGTCATGTGGGCGGCGCGGCGCAGCGGTCTGTACTACGTGCCGATCAACACCCACCTGACCGCCGCCGAGGCCGGCTACATCATCGACAACAGCGGAGCCAAGGCCATCATCGGTTCCGCGGCGCTCCGCAAGACCTGCGAGAACCTGGCCCAGCACCTGCCGGGCGGGCTACCCGACGTGCTGATGATCGCCGATGATGACCTGGACGGCTGGCTGCGCTACCCCGAATGCGTCGCCGGCCAACCGGATATCCCGATCGCCGACGAGATCGAGGGCGATCTACTGCAGTACTCCTCGGGCACCACCGGCCGACCGAAAGGCATCAAACGTGCCCTGCCGCACCTGCCGCCGGCCGAGGCGCCCGGCCTGATGTCGATGCTGGTGTCGGTCTGGATGACCCCGGAATCGGTCTACCTGAGCCCGGCGCCGCTGTACCACACCGCCCCGTCGGTGTGGTCGATGAGCGCGCAAGCCGGCGGTATCACCACCGTGGTGATGGAGAAGTTCGACCCCGAGGGCTGCCTGGATGCCATCCAGCGTCACCGGGTCACGCACGGCCAGTTCGTGCCCGCCCATTTCACCCGGATGCTGAAACTGCCGGAGTCGGTGCGGGATTCGTATGACGTCTCCAGCCTGCAGCGGGTGATGCACGCCGCGGCGCCATGCCCGGTAGAAATCAAAAAGCAGATGATCGACTGGTGGGGTCCGATCGTCGACGAGTACTACGCCTCCTCGGAGGCGCACGGCTCGACGCTGATCAGCGCCGAAGAGTGGCTGGCGCACCCGGGTTCGGTCGGCAAGCCGATGATGGGTGCGGTGCACATCCTCGACGAGGACGGCAACGAGCTGCCGCCGGGGCAGGCGGGGGAGATCTACTTCGAGGGCGGCAACCCGTTCGAGTACCTCAACGACCCGGATAAGACGGCCAAGTCGCGCGATCGGCACGGCTGGATCACCGTCGGCGACGTCGGCTACCTCGACGAGGACGGCTATCTGTACCTCACCGACCGCCGCCACCACATGATCATCTCCGGCGGGGTGAACATCTACCCGCAGGAGGCGGAGAACCTGCTGGTCACCCACCCAAAGGTGTTGGACGCGGCGGTGTTCGGGATTCCCGACGACGAGATGGGGCAAAGCGTCAAGGCGGTGGTGCAGACCGTGGACCCGGCCGATGCCACCGCTGCCTTCGCCGACGAGCTGCTCGGCTGGCTGCGGGACCGCCTGGCGCACTACAAATGTCCCCGATCGATCGCGTTCGAGGCGCAGCTGCCGCGCACCGACACCGGCAAGCTCTACAAGAACGAACTGGTGGCAAAGTACTCGGCATGACCCTGCGCATTGTTGACCTGTCGGCGCCGCCGGAGGTCGATGGTGCCGGGCTATCCGGCCCGGTCGTCGCGGTCGGCGGACTGCGCGGCGCTGCTGAATTCTGGCTGGAGCACGCCACATTCACGGTGAGCGAGGACGGCACCGACGACCGTCGGGTGATCACCGTCGACTCGGTCGACACCGCCGTCGCCGATCTCGCCGCGCGGGTGGACCGCTGGCCGCACGCGGCGGCCGTCTGCGACGACGTCCTGCGCGCGGTCGACGTCACCGGGCCCGCGCTGCCCGGGCTGGTCACCGAATCGCTGGCCTACTCCACACTGCAGGCCGGCCCGGAGTTCGCCCGCTGGCTGACCGAGCGGGGTCCCGCCCGGGTGCCGGCGGTTCCCGATCCGGTGCTGTGTGAGCGCGACGGCGACACGCTGCGGATCGCTTTCAACCGACCCCAGCGCCACAACGCGTTTTCCACCGACGCGCGTGCCGCGTTGCTGGAGGCGCTGACAGTGGCCCGGCTGGACCCGTCGATCGATGAAGTGGTGTTATCCGGCAACGGCCCATCGTTTTGCAGCGGCGGCGACCTGGCCGAATTCGGCTCGTTCGCCGACCCGGCCAGCGCGCACCTGGCCCGCACCCGCCACAGCCCGGCGCTGGCCCTCGCCGACCTCGCTACCCGGCTGGGCCCGGCCTGCCGCGCCGAGGTGCACGGGAAGGTGCTGGGCAGCGGTCTGGAAATGGCCTGCTTTTGCGGAACGGTTGTCGCGCAGCCGGATTCGGTATTCGGGCTGCCGGAACTTCAGCTGGGACTGATACCGGGGGCCGGTGGCACCGTCAGCATCACCCGCCGGATCGGGCGGTGGCGCACCGCGTATCTGGTGCTGTCGGGCGCCATGATCGATGTCGACACCGCGCTGGCGTGGGGGCTGGTGGATGCGGTTGGTTAATCCCTCGAGTCGCCGGCTGGTAATGCCCCTGTTTCACGAAAACTGCGTCATACCCTGACAGTTGACGGAGCCCCGCCGGTGTCCTTGGTGGCTGGCCGGTGGGACCGCATGCGCAGCCTGGTCGTGATGGCAGTGACAAGCCTGGCTTGTGGGTCGACAAGAACGGCACCCCTACTCGGGTGCGGGTCGCCGGGGCAGCATCGAGGATGGCGGTCGGGACTTGCCGGTCTCGTCCGACCGAACGCTGGCGGAAGGCAGGACATGACTCAGTACGCGTGGGCTGTGATCGGAGCAGGACCCGCAGGTATCGCGGCGGTGGGCAGGTTGCTCGACCATGGCATAGCCGGCCAGGACATCGCCTGGATCGACCCGGAATTTGCCGCCGGTGATATCGGCGGCAAATGGCGCGCCGTCCCCGGCAACACGCATGTGGCGCTGTTTCTCGACTATCTGAACGCGTCACCGTCTTTTCGCTTCGCCGAAGCGCCGCCCTTCGAGCTCAACGAACTCGATCCGCAGCAGACCTGCCCGCTGGGTGTGGTCGCCGATCCCCTGGTGTGGATCTCCCAGCAGCTCGGCGAACGGGTGCGGCCCCTCCGGACGACCGCGACCGATCTCGCACTGAGCAACGGGCAATGGAGCGTGCGCACCGAGCAAGGGGAGATTCGGTCGAAGAACGTGATCCTCGCAGTCGGCTCGGTTCCCAAGAAGCTCAACTACCCCGGGCTGGTGGAGATCCCGCTGGAAGCGGCTCTGGATCCCCGGCGGCTCGACGGGCCCGCCCTGGACGGGGCGACGGTCGCGGTGTTCGGTTCGTCGCACTCAGCCATGGTCGCGTTGCCGAACCTGCTGAGCACCGCGGCGCGCAAAGTGGTCAACTTCTACCAGAGCCCGCTGCGCTACGCCGTGCGCTTCGAGGATTGGACATTGTTCGACGACACCGGACTCAAGGGTCAGGCCGCCGCCTGGGCGCGGACGAACATCGACGGGGAGCAGCCGGCACGCTTGGAGAGGTGCCGGGTGAACAGCCCGGAATTCCAGGAGCGGCTCCAAGAGTGCGACCACGTCGTGTACACCGTCGGATTCGAACGCCGGCAGCTGCCGCTCACCCCACAGTGGGGGCCGCTGCAATACGACACCGCCAACGGGATCCTCGCACCCGGCCTCTTCGGGGTCGGTATCGCCTTTCCCGAGTACCGCATCCACCCACTCGAATCGGGCCAGTACCGGGTCGGCCTGCACAAATTCATGCAACGGCTGAACGACGTTCTACCGCTATGGCTGCACTACGGAGCAGGGCACAGCAACCCGGCACCGGAACTCGGCACCCTCGATCGGTGCGCGGCACCCGCATTCGCCAGTTGACTCGCTGTCTTGGGGCGCCGCGCGGACTACGGTGCGCCGGTGGCGCCGATGTGGCTGAGCAGGTCTCGGATAGCGCCGGCCGGTGGTGTGGCCCCGCCCACCCAGATGGCGCGCAGGTCACGGCGCAGGTTCAGCTCGGGCACTTCGACGGCGCGTAGTCGTCCGACGGTCAGATCGTCGGCCACCGCTAACCTGCTCATCACCGCCGGCCCCGCGCCGGCCAGCACGGCACCGCGCACCGCGGCAGCAGACGACAATTCCAATATTGGGCGGGCTTGTTCGGCAGCGTCGCCCAGGGCGCTGCGCAACGCCGCCGTCAGCGAATCGCGTGTCCCCGAACCCGGTTCCCGCGCGACCAGCGGTGTCTGGCTGAGTTCGGCTGCACTGACACCTTTTGCGCGGCGCGCCCACTTGTGCCCGGGCGGGACGATCACGACGAGATCGTCGTGCCCGATCACGCGGCTACGGAGCCCGGTGGGCACACCGGGGCTTTCGATGAAGCCAAGGTCCGCGGTCAGGTCTCGGACCGCCGATATCGCGTGTTCGCTGTTGGTGGCGGTCAGAATCACTTCCGGGGCGCCGCGGCCGCGTTGGGCGGCGGCCTGCAATCCCACCAGCCAGCGGGGCATCAGCTGTTCGGCGATCGTCAGACTTGCAACCACCCGAATTCGTTTGCGGCTTTCGGTTCGCAGCGACGCCAGTCCGGCGTCGACCTGCTGAGCGACATCCAGCAACCGGTCCGCCCACTGCGCGACAACGGCCCCGGCGGGGGTCAGTCGGGAGCCGCGCGGAGTGCGCACCACGAGTTGCACACCGGTCTGGGCCTCGATCGAGGTGAGCCGCGCCGAGACCGCCTGCTGGGTCAGTCCGAGCTCCCGCCCTGCGGCACCGAGGCTGCCTGTCTTGGCGATGGCCAGCAACACTTCGAACGCGGACAGTTCGGGCATGCGGGGGCCGAGTGCCATGACCCGATCCAATCACAAACATGCCTTGTGAGACTTAGGCGACGGGAGGTCTGCGCGGCCCGAGATCGGTCACCGCGGCGCCACCATGCCGATCACCGACCCGAGTGTGATGATGCCGAGTACAACCAGGACCACCCCGAGATAGGCGGGTGTGGGATGGCGGGGTAGCGGCGTGCCGCTGCGGATGGCGCGATCGGCCCGCTGCCAGCGGCGCAATCCCACCCCCGCGGCCACAATCGCCGACACGGCCAGCAGTCCAGCCAGCGCATGGCGCGCCCCGGTGATCTGCAGCGGGGGGATGAGTTGTACCGCGGCGACGGCGGCTGCCAGCAGACCGAGTGCGGTGCGCTGCCAGGCGAGGTAGGTCCGTTCGTTGGCGAGAGTGAACCGGTAGTCGGGTTCGGGCTCCGGATCGCGCCCGTTGACCAACTCGCGGCTGTTGTCGTCGATTTCACGCCGACCAGACATCTAACGCCCCCCGATCCAGTGCCGGTAAGGCGGCGGCGGGCGCCGCCCTTGTGTTCCGGGTCTGTGTCGCCATGCCTTTGATGGTTCCCGCCCGAAGATGCAGTCCGGTAGGGGTCTCGACGTTGGGAGGTCACCAACGCGTCTTGTGACTGTGGTGCAGCGCTCAGCAGGTCCGCGCTGCCGGGCCCATGCTCATCCGACCTCGCCGAGTGGCCACTTAATGCACCCAAACCACGAAAATCCGTGTCATAACTGACCACTCGGCGGGTGCCGATGTCTGGCGCGGTAAACCTCAGCCTTGACCGCTGACGCGATCTCCCGCAGGGTGGCCCACATCAGGTCGGGCCGGTCGCGGAGCGCACGGGCCGCGGCCTTGATCACCCGGCCCGTGGTGAAAAGTTGCGAGGGACGCAGGTCGTGGTTGAGCACGTCGAGGAGTTGTTGGGTTGCTGCCGCGTCCGCGGCGATATCGCGCAGCATGCGGGTAGCCAACGGGGTTGAAGCACCGGGTGTAGCCATATCGTGTGCGAACCAATACATTTCGTTGGCATCCCGATCACGCCATTGCCACCACCGCTGTAGCTGCACATCCAGGGACCCGCCGCTGGCGAACCCGGACGTGATGGATTCGGCGAGCCGCTGCACCTGCCGCAGGGCATCGGAGATGCCCTGGCCGGGGCTGGGATCTTTGAAGTGCCCGGCGTCGCCGACCAGCACCCAGCCGGGCCCGACGCTTTGGCGGAAGTAGCCGTGCCAATTGCTGATCACTCGAATGGGCCCCGCCCGGGTGGCGTCGGCCAGCAGGTCGGCCAACTCCGGCCACTTTGTTAATCCGTCGGTGAAGTGCCGATCCCGGTTGGTCTGGAAGTCGTCCCGATGAGCTCGGTCGATCGCGATGGCCGCCATGTACAGTCCACCGTCGGTAGGGCTCGCGAGGAACCCCTGATCGCCCCGCTTGCCCAGGCGCAAGCGCCCCTCCCGGTCGGCGACCCCATCGAAGTACGCCCAGGCGAATACTCGCCCCGCTGGTGTGCCCAGGTACTCGGCGGCGCCGGTTGCGGCGGCGACGGTCGAGTGGCACCCGTCCGCGCCGACCACCAGTCGGGTGGGCACCGGGCCGCGGTCGGTGTGCACGCCGCTCACCCGGCCCGCCTCGTCGCGCATCAATCCCGTCACCCGGCAACCCGTGCGGACCTCGGCGCCGGCGTGGCTGGCGGCGTCGACCAGCAGCGCATCGAGGGTCACCCGCCGCACACACAACCCCGGACTGCGGGTCTTCGCGTCGATGCGCACGTCGTCGTTAATCAGGGTGACCCGGTACAGCGGCACGGCGCCGGCGGCGCGGACGGCCTCGAGGACGCCGAGGTCGTCGAGGATGCGCACTCCACAGGGCTGAATGACGTGCGTGGACGGCGTTTCGCTGGGGAAGTGGGCCTTATCGAGCACGCACACCCGCAGGCCGTGGCGGGCCAGCATGATCGCCAGCGGTGAGCCCGCACAGCGGGCCCCCACGATCACCACGTCGAAATCGTCCACGAGCCCCTCCTGGGTCTTACCAGTGGTAAGTATGCCGCGGCCGGTGGAACTTATCAATGGTCAGATTCTGGCTAGGCTAATGGCCATGAGCACGGAACGGTCGCGGCCTTACCACCACGGTGACCTTGTTCGCGCGGCGATCGAGGGTGCCGTCGAAGAGGTCAACACGGTCGGAGTCGGGGCGGTCAGCATGAGGCGCATCGCCCGCCGGGCCGGGGTGTCGCATGCCGCGCTGGCCTACCAGTTCGGCGACAAGACAGGCATTTTCACCGCGGTTGCCGCCGAGGGATTTCGGCTGCAGGCCAAGACGATCGGCGGGGTCGCGACCGGACCCGACGGGTTCCTGTCCGGCGGCCAGGCCTATGTGCAATTCGCCGTCACCCACCCCGGATATTTCGAGGTGATGTTTCGGCCCTACCTGTACCGAGCCGATGACCCCGCCCTCGTCGCCGCCCGCGAAGCCGCCTTCGACCTCCTCTACGGCAGCGCCCGCGCCAGCTTGCAGGCACAGCGGAAGGCGGCGGTCAGCGACGACGATGTCCTTGGTGTGGCGATGGCCGGCTGGTCGATAGCGCACGGATTCGCGACCCTCTTGTTGACCGCTAACCTTCCCGAGCGCCTCCAAAACGATCCCGCCGCCAGCGTTGGACTGCTGATGCAAGGCGTCGTCACGCTCGGCGACCTGGTCCGGGGCCGGGCCTAGCCGAAGTGACAACCGGGTGGGATCGCCGAGTGTGCAGTTAACGAACGCGAGCAGCGAAAAGCCGTGTCACAACCACACACTCGACGCGGCGAGAAGGCGTATCAGATCCCTCCGCGGGAGACCAACTGCGCGGCGATCACATTGCGCTGGATCTCGTTGGTGCCCTCGCCGACGATCATCAGCGGCGCGTCGCGAAAGTAGCGTTCGACGTCGTACTCGGTGGAGTACCCGTAGCCGCCGTGGATACGGACCGCATTGAGCGCGATCTCCATGGCCGCCTCGGAGGCGAACAGCTTGGCCATCCCGGCCTCCATATCGCAGCGCTGCCCGCTGTCGTAGCGCTTCGCGGCGTACCGGGTCAGCTGGCGGGCGGCGGTGAGCTTGGTGGCCATATCGGCCAGGTAGTTGCCGACACTCTGGTGCTTCCAGATCGGCTGGCCGAAGCTCTGCCGGGTCTGCGCGTAGGCCAACGCGTCCTCCAGCGCCGCGGTGCCCACCCCCAGCGCCCGCGACGCGACCTGGATGCGGCCGGTCTCCAACCCCTTCATCATCTGGGCGAACCCCTGGCCGGGCGCCCCGCCCAGCACCGCGGCCGCGGGCACCCGACACGCGTCGAAGTTGAGCTCGCAGCTCTCCACCCCCTTGTAGCCCAGCTTGGGGAGATCCCGCGACACCGTCAGCCCCGGACACGGGTTGTCCACCAGCAGCACCGAGATCCCCTGGTGCCGCGGGGTGGCGCTCGGATCGGTTTTGCACAGCAGCGCGACGAGCCCGGAGTAGCGGGCGTTGGAGATCCAGGTTTTGGAGCCGCTGATCACCAGGTCGTCGCCGTCGGGCAGCGCGGTGGTGGTCATGTTCTGCAGGTCGGAGCCGCCGCCGGGCTCGGTCAACGCCATGGTGGCCCGTAGTGCGCCGGTGGCCATCGCCGGCAGGTAGGTTCGCTTCTGCTCCTCGGTGCCGAACAGGGTCAGCAGTTTGGCGACGACGGTGTGGCCACCCATCGCCCCGGCCAGGCTCATCCAGCCGCGGGCCAGTTCCTGGGTGACTTCTACGTAACACGGCATCGACACTGGTGATCCGCCGTACTCCTCGGGAATCGCCAGGCCGTAGATGCCGATGCGTTTCATCTGCTCGATCCAGGCCTCCGGATAGGTGTTGGCGTGCTCCACCTCCCGCACCGTCGGCTTCACGTCACGGTCGATGAACTCCCGCACCGTGGCGACCAGCAGGGCTTCTTCCTCGCTTAGTTCGCTCCTCATCGATCACCTTCCGCGCGCCCGAGCCTGTACCGCCATACTGACAGGCGTGCACAACGGCGGTGGACCCTACTTCGACGACCTGACGGTGGGCCAGGTGTTTGACGCGGTGCCGGCGATGACGCTGTCGGCGGGGGCGGCCGCGGTGCATCAGTCGATCCTGGGCGACCGGCTGCGGCTCTCGCTGGATGGCGTCCTCGCTCATGCGGTCACCGGCGCGGTCGCACCGCTGGCCCACCCGGCGCTGGTGTGCGACGTGGCGATCGGGCAGAGCACGCTGGCCACCCAACGGGTCAAAGCCAACCTGTTCTACCGCGGCCTGGTCTTCCACCGGTTCCCGGTGATCGGGGACACCCTCTACACCCGCACCGAAGTCGTTGGGCTGCGGGCGAACTCCATTAAACCGGGCCGGGCGCCGACCGGGCTGGCCGCGCTGCGGATGACCACCATCGACCAGGCCGACCAACTGGTGCTCGACTTCTATCGCTGCGCCATGCTGCCGGCCAGCCCGGATTGGAGCCCCGACGCGGGCGGCGGCGACGATCTGTCCACGATCGGCACCGACACCGCCGGGCCGGTGCCCGATCCGGCCGCCGGCTGGGACGCCGAGGAGTTCCGCCGCCGGGTACCGGGCCCGCATTTCGACCCCGGCCTGGCGGGTGCGGTACTGCACAGCACCGCCGACGTGGTCTCCAGCGCCCCGGAGCTGGCTCGCCTCAGCCTGAATATCGCGGCCACCCACCACGATTCACGACCCGGTGGCGGGCGGCTGGTGTACGGCGGGCACACCATCGGGCTGGCGTTGGCGCAGGCGACCCGGCTGCTGCCCAACCTGGCCACCGTGCTGGGCTGGCAATCCTGCGACCACACCGGCCCGGTGCGCGAGGGGGACACGCTCTACAGCGAGCTGCACGTGGAATCCGCCGAACCCGTCGCGCAGGGCGGCGTGCTGGGATTGCGGTCGCTGGTCTACGCGGTCAGCGGAGCAGCCGACGAGCCGGATCGGCAGGTACTGGACTGGCGGTTCACCGCGCTGCAGTTCTAGGCGCGAGCAGCTATCCATTGCGCCGATTGTGTGGTTGCATACGCTCTGCGGCAATGGGGCGTATGGCACCGCACCGTGACGGACACTCTGGCTCGCGACGCCGCCGAAAAGGGATTTTGCTGGGGGCACCCCCTCTGGGGGACTGCTCGCGGGACGACGGGACAATGAACCGATGGGCTCGCTGGGCATCCCCGACGCGGCGCTGACCCACGCGCAGCGGGTCGCCGACGCGATTGCCGCCCGGATCGGCGACCTCGGCGGACGGCCGATCGGCATCGACGCCGCCGAAATCCTCACCGGGCGCGCGGCGCTGCTGGGATTGCCGGCACCGGGCCGGGTTTCGGCGGGCGGCGCGTCGCGGTTGCTGGCCAGCGCCGACGGCTGGTGGGCGCTGACGTTGTCGCGTCCCGACGACATCGACGCGGTGCCCGCGCTGCTGGAACTATCCGAGGTGGGACCCGACCCGTGGCCCGCGCTGGCCCGGGCGTCGACGGCGGCTCGCGGCGCCGACCTGGTGGCCCGCGCCCGACTACTGGGCATGCCCGCCGCCCTGCTCGGCGAGTGTGCACCGGGGGAGCCGACGGTGCGGCCCCACACCGCCCCGGCCGGTCGCCCGCTGCCCACACTGTTGGTGGCCGACCTGTCCTCGATGTGGGCCGGTCCGCTGTGCGGGCGGCTGCTCGCGGCCGCCGGCGCCACCGTCGTCAAGGTGGAAACCCCGGGCCGCCCGGACGGCACCCGCGCCGGGCACCCCGGCTTCTACGACTGGGTGAACAGCGAAAAGCTCTCGTATGCCGTCGATCTCGACGCGCCCGAGCTGGCCGAGCTGCTCGCGGTCGCCGACGTCGTCATCGAAGGATCACGCCCGGCCGGGTTGGCGCGCCGCGGGCTGGGCGCCGATCAGACACCGGCCCGGCCCGGCCGGGTGTGGGTCCGCATCACCGGCTACGGCCCCGCGCATCCATGGGTCGCGTTCGGCGACGACGCCGCCGCGGCCGGCGGGCTGGTCACCGCCGGTCGGGACGGGCCGCTGTTTTGCGGCGACGCGATCGCCGACCCGCTGACCGGGCTACAGGCCGCCGGTGCGGTGCTGGACAGCCTGGCCCGCGGCGGCGGCGAGATCGTCGACGTCGCGATGGCGGCCGTCGCCGCAACGTATGCCGCGCTACCGTCCGCCTCCGGTGCTGCCGCGCCCCGGCTGCCGACGCTGCCGCCGCGGCCGGCCCGCCCGCTGGGCGCGGACAACGCGGCGGTGCGCCGCCTGGTCGCCGAACGTCGTCTCCCATGCTGATCCGCCGCGGCACCCTGCTGGACGGGCGCAGGGTCGACGTCCGGGTCGACGACCGGATCCAGGAGGTTGCCGCCACGCTGGACCGGCGTGCGGGTGAAGAGGTTCTCGACGCCGGCGGCGGGACCGTGTTGCCCGGGTTGCACGACCATCACCTGCATCTGCGCGCCGTCGCCGCCGCGCTGGATTCGCTGCGGGTCGGGCCACCGGTGGTGCGCACCAAAGCCGAGCTGGCACAGGCCCTATCGAGTGCGACAGCCGGCGCCGACGGCTGGATCCGAGCCGTCGGCTACCACGAATCGGTGGCCGGCGAACTGGGCCGCGCGGTGCTCGACGCACTGCTGCCGGCGACGCCGCTACGCATCCAGCACCGCAGCGGCGTGTTGTGGATCCTCAACTCCACGGGCCTGATCCGTATCGGGCTGGCGGATCATCCCGACGGTCGGCTGCGCAGCGCGGACCGCTGGTCGGATGCGTTACCGCGCCGCGACACCGACCTGACCGCGCTGGGTCGCCAGCTCACCGCCTTCGGTGTCACCGGCGTCACGGACGCCACACCGGATCTGGACGCCGACGACATGGTCGCACTGATGGTGGCTCACCGTCGCGGTGACTTCCGACCCCGGCCGCGTTTCCTGGCGCCGGGCAAAAAGATCCTGCACGACGATGCGCTGGATCTCGACGGGTTGACCGACTGGATTCGCGATCGCCACCGGGACGACAACCCGGTCGCCCTGCACTGCGTGACCGCCGCCCAGTTGGTGGTGGCCATCGCCGCGCTGCGCGCCGCGGGCCCCGATCGGCGCGACCGTATCGAGCACGCCGCGATCGCGCCCGACGACACCCTGGCGGACCTCGCCGACCTGGGTGTCACCGTCGTCACCCAACCCAATTTCGTCGCCGAACGCGGCGACCAGTATGTGGAAGACGTTGCCGCCGACGAACAGCCGCAGCTGTGGCGGCTGGCCGCGCTGCTGGCCGCCGGGATCCGGGTGGGCGGCAGCACCGACGCGCCGTTCGGCGCCCTCGACCCGTGGGCGGCGATGCGCGCCGCCGTGCACCGCACCACCGACTCCGGTGCGGTGCTCGGACCCGACGAACGCATTCCGCCGATACGGGCGTTGCAGCTCTTTCTCGGTCATCCCGACGACCCCGGCCGACCGCGGGCCGTCGCGCCCGGGCAGCCCGGCGACCTGTGTGTGCTGAGCGTTCCCCCCGCCGAGGCGCTTCCCGACCTGGCCTCCGACATGGTGGCCGCCACCATCATGGGCGGCGCGGTCGTCAACCCGTGACCCGGTGAGCGTGCGGAAATACGGTGATTAGCCCGGCGTGTCGGCCGGGGACACGCACGCTCGCGGGGGAAGGAGCTCAGAACGGCAGGTCGCGGAAGGGGGCGTCGCGGTACGGGTCGGGCTCTTTGGGCAGGCCCAGCACCCGCTCGCCGATGATGTTGCGCTGAATCTGGTCGGTGCCCCCACCGATCGACGTGAAATACGCGTTGAGCGTCCTAAACGTCACCGCGTCACCGACCGGGTTGTCCGGACCGCACAGCATCGCCTCGGACCCGACGATCTCGGTCTCCACCCGGGCGGTCTCGTGCAGGATCCGCGACATCGCGATCTTGCCCAACGCCAGCAGGGTGGCGGCCTCCGCGCGGTCGCCGGTGGCCTTGGCCCGCTGGGTGTTCCAGCGGTTGACGGTGGCCAGCGCATCCACCCGGGCGATCTGCTGACGGATTGCGGCGTCGTCGAGCCGGCCCGCGTCGCGCGCCAACTCCACCAGCTCGTGCGGCTTTTCGTCCTGCAGCCGCCGGCTGTCCTTGGTGGTGCGGGCCAAATCGCCCATCAGCCGGCGTTCGTAGCCCAGCGCCACCTGCAGCACGCCCCACCCGCCGCCGGGCTCACCGACCCGGTTGGCGTCGGGCACCCGGGCGTTCTCCAGGAACACCTCGTTGAACTCCGATTCCCCGGTGATCTGGTGGATCGGGCGCACCTCGACCCCGGGTTGGCGCATCGGCAGCATGAAGAAGGTGATGCCCTGATGTTTGGGTACGTCCCAGTCGGTGCGCGCGACCAGCAGACCGTAGTCGGCGGTGGTGGCAAACGACGTCCACACCTTCTGCCCATTGATAACCCAGTCGTCGCCGTCGCGGTCGGCGCGGGTGCGCAGCCCGGCCAGATCCGACCCGGCGCCGGGTTCGCTGTAGAGCAGGCACCACTTGCTCTCGCCGCGCAGCGACGGCGGAATCAGCCGTCGCTGCTGTTCCTCCGAACCGCAGTCGTGCAGGGTGCAGGCGAACAGATTCGCCCGGTCGTGCCCGGCGCCCGGCGCCCCGGCGGCGTTGAATTCGGCGGCCACCAGCCGGGATTGCCGATCCGGCAGGCCGCGGCCGTATCGGTCCGGTTCCCAGCTGGGCACCGCCCAGCCGGCGTCGAGCACGGCCTGGGCGTAGCCGGCCCGGTCGACACCGGGGAACCAGTTGGCCGCCAACCAGTCCCGGACCTCGCTGCGGAGCTCGTCATCAGTCACGTGTCACGCTCCGATCTGCTGCAGGTAGCGCTCGCGGTGCCAGGACGGGCTACCCAGCAGCTGGGCGTCGCTGCGGGCGCGGCGCAGGTACAGGTGAGCCGGATGCTCCCAGGTGAACCCGATGCCGCCGTGCACCTGAATGTTGGTGGCCGCCACGAAGACGAAGGCATCCGAGCAATACGCCTGAGCCAGCGCCAGATCCGCCAGCCGTGACGGCGACTGCGCGGCGAACGCGGCCGCGACGAACCGGGCGGCCGAGGTGGCGGACTCGGCCTCCAGCAGCATGTCGGCGCACAGGTGTTTGACGGCCTGGAAGCTGCCGATCGCCCGCCCGAACTGGTAGCGGGTCTTGGCGTAGTCGGCGGCCATCTGCGCGGCGCGCCGCGCCGCGCCGGCCTGCTGGCCGACCAACGCGACCGCGGAGCGGTCCAACGCCGCGGTGAACGCCTCGGCGCCGACGCCCGGTCGGCCGACCAGCCGCGCCGGGGTGTCGACGAATTGCAGCCGGCTCTGCTTGCGGGTGGCGTCCACGGTGGTCAGCGGCACCACGTCCAGGCCGGCCGCGTCACGCTCGACGGCGAAGATCGCCGGGCCGGCGTCGGTGGCGGCCAACACATACAGCAGGTCGGCGGCCGCGGCGTCCAACACGAAATGCTTATAGCCGGTGACGTGCCAGGCGTCGCCGATGGCGCCGGCCGACGTGGCGATCCGGGCCGGCAGCCGGGCCGAGCCGTCCTCGGCGTAGGCGATGGTCGCGATCAGCTCACCGGCGGCGATCCGCGGCAACACCGCCGCCTGCTCGGCCGCGTCGCCGGACTCGGTCAGCAGATGCACCGCCAGCACGGCCGTCGCCAGGAACGGGCTGACCAGCAGGGCCCGGCCCATCTCCTCGGCGACGATGCCCAGCTCGACCGGCCCGGCGCCGGCGCCGCCGTGCTCTTCGGGGATCAGCAGCCCCAGCAGGCCCATCGCCGCCAGCTCCCGCCACACCGCCGGGTCGACGCCGGTGTCGGTGGCCATCAACGCGCGCACATCGGACTCGGTGCAACGCTTGGCCATCAGGTCGGCGACGGCGCGCCGCAGGGCGCGCTGCTCGTCGGTGGCCGCAAACGACATCGCCCTACCCCCCGGTGAACGCCGCGCCCAGGCTCGCGCACTGGTTGGCGAAAAATGCTTGGGACACCCCGGCCTTGGGGACCAGCAAATCGAAACCATGGAAGGCGCCCGCGACCTGCTCGACCTGGCAGGGCACCCCGGCCTGCCGCAGCCGCTCCGCGTAGGCCAGGTCTTCTTCGTAGAACAGGTCGAGGGTGCCGACCCCCAGCCAGGCCGGGGCCAGCCCGCCCAGGTCGGCGCGCCGGGCCGGCACCGCGAGCGCCGGGTCGGCGCCGCCCAGATACGCCGTCCAGCCGAACCGGTTGCTGCGCGCATTCCACAGCCGGTAGTCCGGGTTGCCGGGCAGGTCCGCGCTGCGATCGTCGAGCATCGGATATGTCAGCAGCTGCAGCACCGGTGCCACCTCGCCGCGGTCCCGGGCCAGCAGTGCCAGTGCCGCCGCCAGCCCGCCGCCGGCGCTGGCCCCGCCGATCGCCACCCGCGCCGCATCCACCGCCGGCAGCCCGGCCAGCCAGGTCAACGCCGCGTAGCAGTCGTCGAGCGCGGCGGGGTAGGGGTGTTCGGGCGCCAGCCGGTAGTCCACCGACGCGACCATCACCCCCAGTTCGCGGCTGAACCGGCGGCACAGCCCGTCGTCTTGGGCGGCCTGGCCCAGCACGTAACCGCCTCCGTGCATCCACAGCAGCGCAGGCCCCGGGTCGCCGCCGCCGTGCGGCGGCCGGAACAACCGGATCCCCACCCCGGAGGGCAACGTGAGCAGCTCAACGTCTTTGGGGGTGCGACGCCCCTGCAGCATGGTCAGCCGCCGTAGCAACGGCAGGCTGCGGGGGCTCACCAGCGCGCGGGGCGCGACGCGGGCAACGCGACGAAGGTCGGGATGGAATGCGGTGCTCGGCATCGGTTCAGTATTACGCCATCGCCGGGGGCGGCGGCCGACAACCCGGCCGGATCGGCGGGGGAGCGCGACCCCGCCGCGGTACGCTCCGGGGATGACGGCGCCAGCGCAGACCCGCTACCC